>NZ_JBEXJN010000006.1:0-213594 GCF_040609115.1 Lentzea sp. NPDC004782 | reverse complement strand
CTCCCTCAAAACCCCGGCCCCCGCGGCCCCGCTGCGGCCGCTTCGGGGCCGCCACCCACCCCCTCGGGCGGCCGCCCCCCCCACTACACCCACCAAACAGGGAGCGTTCAGAGGCCCGCACGGAGCTCGTCGAAGGTCGGGAACTTCGTGGCGATGTCGCTGCCGGTGAAGTTGCCGATCCAGCCGTCGTCGTCGTGGAAGAACCGGATCGACACGTAGTCGGGCGTGGTGCCCATGTCGAACCAGTGCGTCGTGTTCGCCGGCACGCTCAGCAGGTCACCCGCCTCGCACAGCACCGCGTAGACCTTCGAGCCGATGTGCAGGTAGAAAACGCCTGCGCCGCGGGCGAAGTAGCGGTCCTCGTCGTCGTCGTGCGTGTGCTCGGCGAGGAACTTGTTCCGGAACTCGACGGCCTTCACGCGGTACTCGTCGGTGTCCGCCGGGGTCATCTCCACCGCGTCGACGTAGGTGTAGCCCTCCGTCTCGCTGACGCGGGCGACGTCGGATGCGTAGACCTGCAGGGCGTTCTCGGCGGTCACACCGTCCACAACGGACCACCGGTGGAAGCGCACGCCGTGCTCCTTGAGCGCGGTGGCGATCTCCTCCGGGTCGGTCGTGCGGACGAGCGTCTCCTCGGGGCCGGAGTCCGGCCACACCGTCAGCAACGTCATCAGTGCCTCCCCGTAAAGATGTCTCGCGTCTCCACCTTGAAGCGCAGCAACCACTCCAGGCATTCCAACCGGTGCCGGGCCTGGATCAGGTCGTCACCCCACACGTACACACCGTGCCGGGCCACGAGCAACGCCGGAACACCGGGATCGAAGCCCTTCTCGAACGCGTCGCCGAGCTCGACCATGTCCTGCGAGTTCGGCACGACCGGGACCACGACCTCCTCGTGGGCCTGGCGGCCGAAGCCCTTGAGCATTTCGAGGTCCTGCAGCACCACGCCGTCCGGCCAGTGCTCGGCCGCGACGACCGGGGCCAGCGCGTGGACGTGCACGACGGCGCCCGCACCGGCGACGCGCGCGATCCTGGCGTGCAGGCCGGCCTCGGCGGACGGGATCTTGTCGCTGTCGACCGCGTTGCCGTCGGCGTCGATCACCACGCTGTCCTCGGCGGTGATCTCGCCCTTGTCCACACCGCTGACCGTGACCGCGAGCCGCAGCGGATCTCGTTGCAGCACCACGGAAAGGTTGCCCGAGGTGCCGCGCATCCAGCCCATCGCGGCGTATCGGGCGCACTCGCGGGCGAGCTCCGCCGTCACGAAAGCTCCCAGACGGTCGGGTGGGGCGTGAAGTCGGCGTTGCCGTACGGCTCGCCGGCGCGCGCGACGCCGACCGTCTTCCAGCCCGCCTCCTGCGCGGCGTGCAGCTCGGCCGGGACGTCGCTGTAGAAGGTGATGTCGTCACTCCGCAGCACCGCGGCGATCTTGCGGTACGACTCGGCCTCGCGCTTCGGGCCCGCGTTGACCGTGTCGAAGTGGTGCTCCAGCAACGGGGTCAGGTCGCCGTCCGTGGTGTGCTGGAAGAACGCGATCTGGCCCGCGACCGAGCCGGAGCTGAAGATCGCGAGCTTCACGCCGTCGTCGTGCCACTTGCGCAGCGCGGGGACGACGTCCGGGAAGAACTCCGCCACCAGGTCGCCCTGCGCGTAGCCCTGCTGCCAGATGAGGCCCTGCAACGTCTTGAGCGGCGTGACCTTCTGGTCGGCGTCCATCCAGTCGTGCAGCGCCTTGACAACGTCGTCGTGGCCGCTCAGTTCCTTGATCTGCTTGACCGCGTCGGCGACCACGGGGTCGTCACCGTGCTGCTCGATCCACGGCCCGAGCCTCGGCCGGGCGTAGTCGTACAGGACGACCAGCACCTGGTCCGTCGCGCTCAGCGTGCCCTCGATGTCGAGCACGACCCACTTGCTCACCGCTGTTCTCCCTCGTAGTACTTGTCCAGCTCCCCTGCGCCGAAAACGCCCCGGTCCGTCACCACGTCCGTGACGAACTGCGGCGGCGTGACGTCGAACGCCGGGTACAGCCCCTTCACCCGCGGCGTGGCACTCGGCCTGCCGAGCACCTGCAGCACCTCCGCGCCGTCGCGGTGCTCGATCGGTACGTCCCGTGCCGTCGGCGCCTGCCGGTCCGGTGCCTGCACCAGGGCGTGAAACGGTACGCCGAACGCGTGTGCCGCCACGGCCAACCCCAGTGTGCCGACCTTGTTGACGACGTGCCCGTCCATCGTGACCCGGTCGGCCGCCGTCACCAACGCGTCGATCTCGCCGGACTGCAGCACGGCCGCGCCCATGCCGTCGGTGATGAGCGTGGTGTCGACGCCCATCTCGATCAACGTCTCGGCGGTGAGCCGGGCGCCCTGCAGGTAGGGGCGGGTCTCGGTGCAGAAGAACCGCAGCTGCTTGCCCTGCTGCTGTGCCGCCCTGACCGTCTCGGTGAGGTAGAGGTCGGCCCAGCAGTGCGTGAGGACCGTCGCCTGCTGGGGCAGCAGATTCGCGGTGTGCTCGCCCAGCGCCTGGCTCCTGGCGCGATACCTGCGGTCGCCTTCCTCGGCGCCTTTGAGGGCGTGCGTGACGTCCTGTCCGGCGTCGACCGCGTCGAGGACGATCTTGGTGGCCTTGCGCAGGGCGTTGTTGGTGCGCCTGGTGTTCTCGAGCGCCGCCGCGGTTTTCGCGAGCTCCGCGCGGGCCTGGTCGAACGGGAGGTGTTCGAGGGCGCGCGCCTTGAGCACCATGCCGTACAGCACCGCGAAGTACGGGCCGGAGGACTGGGTGACCATGTCCTCGATGGCCCGCGCGACCTCCTCGGCCGTGCGGCAGAGCACCCAGTTGCGTTCGAACGGGAACTCGCGGCGGTCGAGGATCAGCACGCCTTCGTCGGTGAGCCGGACCGAGTCGGCCAGAACCGGTTGCATCAGCTGTACCCGGTGCAGGCGGGGCGGGCGCCGGTGAGGAAGTGCTCGCCGACCTCGCGGGCCTTGTAGACCACCGGGTCGTGCAGCGTCAGCGTGCGGGCGTTGCGCCAGAAGCGGTCGACGCCGTACTTGGCGGCCGTGCCGCGCGCGCCGACCTGCTCGAAGATCCGGCTGGTGACCTCGTTGACGACCTTGGTGCTGACGACCTTGGCTTCGGAGATGGTGACGGCGACTTCCGCGCGCTTCTGCGGCGTGAGGTGGCGACCGAGCTCGGAGGCCTCCCACAGCCGCCGTCCGGCCTCGTCCGCGAGCAGCCCGGCGGCCCTGGTCTGCGACACCATCTCGCCGTACGCGACGACGATGTACGGGTCCTCGGTGGCCGCCTCGACCCCGCTGACGAACCACGGCCGCGTCTTGGTGCGGGTGTAGTCGGCGGCTTCCTGCAGCGCACCCTCGGCGATCGCGACGTAGAGCTGGGCCAGCACGAGCTGGAACCCGATGGCGGCGAGGCTCAGGCGCGGGTCCTCGCCTGCCGGCTGCACACCGAGGATCTCGGTGACCTCGACGTTCTCGAAGTTGACGCCGCCGGACGCGGTCAGCCGCTGCCCGATGTTGTCCCAGTCGTCCAGGTAGGTGATTCCGTCGGCCTTGCCGTCGAGCAGGAACGTGAGCTTCTCGCCGTTGTCCGTGCGGGTCGCGCTGACCACGATCCGGTCGGCCTGGGAGGCGCCGGTGGCGAACGTCTTGCGGCCGTTGAGCAGGAACCCGCTGCCCTTGGGCGTGAGCTCCAGCGCCGCGTCGAGCGGGTTGCTGACGCCCGCCCAGAACTCGTCGGGCCGGACGCTGAAGGGGACGTCGAACAGGCCGCTGCGCCAGATCTGCAGGTAGTGGTACCCGAGCAGGTGCCCGGCGTTCGCGTCCGCGGCGCCGACGACCCGGTTGATCCGCTGCTGCAGGTCCCACTCCCGGACGTTCAGCAGGCCGCTCTGCCGGAGCAGCTCCACCTCCTTGGCCGGTGGCTGGTTGGCCCGGTCCCTCTCCGCCGCGTCGGACCTGAGCGTCGCGGCGACCTCATGCGCGACGTCCAGCCAGTTCGTCATCCCTGCTCCTCTCGGTGGTACCGCGTTCAACTTACTTCGTCACACCACCGGGCTAACCACGATGTGAGAGAGACCGTCCGCTGGCAGACTGCCCGCGCACCCCGCTCGACGGGGGCATGAACTCTAGGGAGCAATCGGTATGGCGCAAGGCACCGTGAAGTGGTTCAACGGCGAGAAGGGCTTCGGATTCATCGCGCAGGACGGCGGTGGTCCGGACGTGTTCGTGCACTACTCGCAGATCGAGGGCAACGGCTTCAAGTCGCTGGAGGAGAAGCAGCGCGTGGAGTTCGAGATCGGCCAGGGTCAGAAGGGACCGCAGGCGCAGGCCGTTCGCGCCATCTGAGTTGTTTCCGGGGAGCCCGCTCGGTCCTTGCGGCCGGGCGGGCTTCTTCATGCCCGGGCATCCGGCGTCGACCGAAGCGGGCGGCGCGGCCCGTCGACCGCGCCGCCACCGCTTCTCACCGCGGGAATCGGTGTCCGTGAGGGCGCTCCGCGCCCGAGTTCGCGTGGCAACCGAGGGAGTCGAACCCTGCGCGGCTTGTGAAGGCGGCGCTCAGAACCGGCCCTAACCCTTCGGCTGGGCGACGGCTGCCGGGTGGAGTTGTACTACCGGTGAAGAGGGTGGGACGTTGCGTGGGATACCCACAGTGTTAAACGACCAAACGCTTGAGAGCGTTTCATGTTTCACTCAAGTGGGTGACTCTGGTCACCGTGCGATACCTCCCTGCAGTCGCAGCGCTGCTGCTGCTTCCCCTGGTGCCGACCACCGCGCACGCGGCTCCGTCGGGCACGTACTACCTCACCGGCGTCCGGACCGGCCTCAACGTCGCCCAGAGCGGCACCGGACTGGCCCTGCACCGCCCGAAGGGCAACGAAGACCACCAGCAATGGCGACTGAGCGACGGGAGGTTCGAGAACACCGACTCGCCGGGTCAGTGCATCACCCGTCAGCTCACCATGGGTTCGTGCTCACAAGGGGATGCGGTTCACGAGCTCCGTCAGTTCGGTGATCAATGGGAGATCTTCGGCCTCGGCGGCGAGTCCCGCTGGTACCTGACGCCGACCCAGGCGCAGACCGAGCCCATGCCGGCCGATCCGCGGCTGGACCAGATGACGTTCCTGACCGCCCACAACGCCTACGCGAACGGGGTGGACGGCGGGTTCGCGCCGCCGTTCGTCAACCTCGCCAAGAACCAGACGCGCGGCATCGTGCAGCAGCTGAGCGACGGTGTGCGCGGGTTCATGCTGGACATCCACCAGACGCCGGACGGCGCGATCCTGTGTCACAACAGCTGCACGCTGGTGAGCCGGCCGGTGGCGCTCAACGTCGACCTTCAGCGGATCGTGGATTTTCTCCGAAACAATCGGAGCGAGGTCATCACGGTCTTCCTGGAGGACTACGTCGACGCGAACACCCTCCGAAACGAGCTCGGCAGGGTGCGGGGGTTGAACGACGTCCTGTACCGGGCCGAGGGCGTGCCGCAGAACGGGTGGCCCAGGCGCAGTGAACTGCAGGCGGCGAACAAGCGGTTGCTGATCTTCACCGACCACGGCAGGGACGGCCGCGAGGACTCCGGTGTCCTGTACCAGCGGGACTGGACGGTCGAGAACTACTGGTCGATGGGGCCGGGGCTGGGCGACTCCGACTGGTCCTGTTACAGCCGATGGGATGAAAAGCCGCTGACCGCGACCGGCAGCTTCCAGCCGTTGTTCGTCATGAACCACTTCCGCGACGTGCCGTTCACGGCCACGGCGACGAACGACAACGGCAAGCTGCTGAATCGTGCTCAGCAGTTCTGTCAGCCCGCTGCGAGGAAGAAGCCGAACTACCTGGCGGTCGATCTCTATCACCTCGGCAATGCGGCCCAGGCGGTGCAGCAGCTCAACGAGTACGTATATCGCCCGTAGCCCAAATCGTGGGAGTTGTACGCTCCGCGCATGGCCTCGATTCTGTTCACGCGCGGAGCGCCCTCTCTCGACATCATCGACCAGGAGGGCCTGCGCGAAGCGGCGCAGAAAGCCTTCACGGACGACCCCGGCGGCACGTTCGCGTACGGCACGAGCGTCGGTTACGTGCCGTTGCGCGCGTGGATCGCGGAGCAGCACGGTGTCGAGCCGGAGCAGGTGCTGGTCACCAACGGTTCGATGCAGGCCGACGCGTTCCTGTTCGAGCTGCTCGTGCAGCCGGGCGACGACGTGGTGGTCGAGGCGCCGACCTACGACCGCACGCTGCTGAACCTGCGCCAGCGCGGCGCCAAGATCCACGCCGTCGAGCTGGAGACCGACGGCATCAACGTCGACGCGCTCGAGCAGCTGCTGGAGAGCGGTGTGCGGCCGTCGCTCGCGCACATCATCCCGAACTTCCACAACCCGGCCGGCTACACGCTGTCCGAGGCGAAGCGGGCGCGGCTGCTCGACCTCGCGGCCAAGTACGACTTCGTGCTGTTCGAGGACGACCCGTACATCAAGGTCCGGTTCGAGGGCGAGCCCCTGCCGACCATGCTGTCGCAGGACAAGAACGACAAGGTCGTCTACGCGTCGTCGTTCTCGAAGACCATGGCGCCCGGCATCCGCTGCGGCTACCTGGTCGGCCCGAAGGCGATCATCAAGAAGATCCAGGACATCGCCACCACCACGTACATCTCGCCGAACATGGTGGCGCAGTCGATCGTGAACTCGTACTGCCGTTCCGGCCGTCTCGAGGAGTCGGTCGTCAACGTGCGCACGGCACTGCGCGCGCGCAAGGACGCCCTCGTCGCCGCGTTGCAGCGGGAGCTGCCGGAGGCCGTCTTCACCGCGCCGCAGGGCGGCTACTTCATGTGGGTGGAGCTGCCGGGCGTGTCGATCGAGAAGCTCTTCCCGGTCGCGAAGGAGCAGGGTGTCGAGTTCGTGAAGGGCTCGGACTTCCTGCTGGAGGGCGGCGACAACGCCATGCGCCTCGCGTTCTCGGGCGTCACGCCGGAGCAGATCGACGAGGGCATCACGCGCCTCGCCGCGGCGGTCCGCTCGCTTTCCTGATCTGGCTCTCCAGGTGCTTCGGCAGCGCGTGTCGCTGCCGAAGTGCCTGGCGCAGCTTCGGAACGGCCGCGCGGAACGCCCGCGGATCGCGAAGCGACGCCGCCACCGCGCGGTGCACCGGCCGTCGCATCCACGACGTGAGCACGGCGTTGCGGCGTTCGACGAGATCGCCGCCGGGTGCGCGTGACGTGGCCGGGTGGTGGTGCGCCACCACGTCCTCGACGTAGCAGAGCGCCCATCCCGCCGCCGCGAGGTCCCACGAGAGCAGCGTTTCCTCGCCGCGGAAGAACAGCACCGGGCTGAAGCCGCCCACCTCCAGGTACGCCTGCCGCCGCACGATCGCCGAGCAGGCCATGAAACCGAGCACCGCGGGCCCCGCGACGCCGATGCCCAACGGGCTGTCGCGCAGCAACGGCGTGATCGGATCCGGCCGTTCCGACGGGCCGACGAGGGTGCGCGCGGCGATCACCGCGAGGTCCGGGTGGGCGTCGAAGATCGGTTCGGCGCGTTCGAACGCGTCGGGTGCCCACCACGAGTCGTCGTCGGCGAAGGCCACGTACGGGGTGCAGGCGGCGCGCACGCCCAGGTTGCGGGCGACGGCGCCGAGGTTCACCGGCGACTGCAGCACCCGGACCTCGGGGAACTCCGACCGCACGCGCGGCACGGTGGCGTCGGTGGAGGCGTTGTCGACCAGGATCACCGGTACCGCCAGCTCGCTGAGGTGGGACAACGTCCGCAGCAGGCTGGTGGCGCGGTTGCGCGAGGCGATGACGACGGTTGTGCGGGCCACGACGTCGGCTACCCGGCAGGCCGCCGAACAATCCCGGCGGCGGGTGCGCCTGATACTGTGTACACAAATGATTAGTACACCAAGTATCCCCGAGAACCCGCTCGAACTGGAGCGTCAGGTCTGCTTCGCCCTCGCCGTGGCCTCCCGCACGGTGATCGCGGTGTACCGGCCGATCCTGGAGCCGCTGAACCTCACGCACCCCCAGTACCTGGTGATGCTGGCGCTGTGGGAGCGGTCACCGCGCACGGTCAAGGACCTGAGCGCGGTGCTGCAGCTCGACCCCGGCACGCTCAGCCCGTTGCTGAAACGGTTGGAGGCGATCGGTTACCTCGAGCGGCAACGGGACAAAGCCGACGAACGCGCGCTCGCCCTGACCCTGACCGAGGCCGGTCGGGAGCTGAGGACCGAAGCGCTCAAGATCCCCTTCAAGGTCGTGGAGCAGCTGGACATGACGTTCGAGGAGCTCGCGCAGCTGAACGAGGTGCTGCACAAGGTGATCGCCAAGGCCGCTCGATGAACCCAGCGCTGAAGGTCTGGTACTACGCGGGCGGCCGTCTTCCGCAGAAGCACCGCGAGTTCGTCTACGACGACGTGACCGGTCCGAAGTGGTTGGTGCGGTTCACGATCCGCAGCCTCGTGCAGGTCACGCCGCTGGTCACGATCATCGCACTGGCTCTGGTGTTCGGGCTCGGCTCGCCGTGGCCCCTCGCCATCTCGTGCGGTGGGCTCGGTTTCGTTGTAGGACTGTACTTCGCGTTGTCCTACGCACCCGAAAGCGTGGATTACCGGCTCACCAAGTACGGGTACCCACGAGGGTCGGCGACCTCGGGGCGCCGGGAGCGAAACGCCGCGCGGGACCGCGAACGACAAGCGCAGTACGACGCGGTCTGGCGGCGATCTGAGAGGTAGGACGGTCCTATGGCCTTGCTGAGCAACGAACTGGAGTTCACGAGGCCGCAGATCCTCACCCTCTCCGCGGGGTTGTTGCAGCTCGCGTTCGGATGGTTCGACGTGTTCGGCCTGGACCCGAACTACCACGTGATCCAGCTCGGGGTCGGTGTGCTGGGCGTGGTCTGCGCGTGGCGGCACGACCTCGCACGCATGTACGGCGTGCTGTTGATGCTTTCGTTCGGAATGTTGGCGTTGTCGCTCAACGACGTGACGACCGAAAGCTTCCTGGAAGTCCGCACCGCGCTGATCGGGCTCGTCATCACCGTGGCCAGGCCGGCAAGGGGCGCTCGACGCTAGGGTCGCGGGCCACCGACCGCAGCGCCGTCAGCGTGGCGTAACCGGAGGCCAGCAGCGCGGCGTCCGTGCCGGGGGCCGGGGTGTCCTCCGAGCACACCGTGACGAGTTCGACCTCGTTCTCGCCGACCTCCTCCACCCGGCTCTGCACGGCACCGAAGCGGGCCAGCCCGGCCCAGCGAAATCCTTGCACGTCGACGATGTTCGGCACGTTCAGCGAGAGCACCGAGGCCGCCGGCAGGTCGAGCAGCACCGGCAGGACCGCGCGCACCGCCTCACCTGCCTTGTCCCACAACGGTTCGGACCCGTCCAATCCGACGTCGAGCGAGACCGCCATGGCGGTGACGTCGTTCAGGTGGCCGGTCAGCGCCGCGCCGACGGTGCCGGAGTGCAGGATCGCGCGGCCCACGTTCGAGCCCAGGTTCACGCCGGACAGGACCACGTCCGGTTTGCCGCCGAAGCCGCCGCGGCACGCGATCAGCGCGATCAGGCCCGGATGAGCCGCGACCGCGTACGCCTCGGCGTCGAGGCCGGGCAACGTGCGGCGTTCGCTGAGCACCCGGCCGGTCTCGCCGACCGCGGCCACCGACGCGCTCGTGCCGCTGGCCTCCGCGGACGGTGCCGCGACCACCACGTCGAGGCCGCACGACAACGCCGCGCCGGCCAGCGTCACGAGGCCGAGCGAGTCGATTCCGTCGTCGTTCGTGATCAGGGCACGCATCACGCGCCGGAACCGCCGGTCGGGTCCTCCCCGTCCTCAGGTGCGGGCGCGCCGCCCGGATCCATCTTCTCGTCGGCGTGCCACTCACCCGGTCGCGTCATGTCCAGGTACTCGTCGACCTCCTGCGGCGTGGGGTCGACGCCCACCTCTTCGGCGAACTCTTCAGCCTCTTCCGGATCCGTCATGGGCGACGGGTACCCCGGAAGAACGCTCAGCAGACTTCGAACGACGCCTTCCGGGATGCCCGTCGCAACGTCCTGAGCAGCACGGGACCTGTCACGACCACGAGCACCGCGGTGGTGACCGCCCGCCCGAGGTCCCAGCCGAGCGAGGTGGTGAGCGTGAAAGCCGCGAGCCGCACCAGGTTCTCGCCCGCCGGCGCGGCCGGGTCGAAGCTCACCGACGTTCCTTCGCCTACCGCGAACGGCCAGAACGACAGGTTCAGCAGGAACCCGTAGGCCAGCGAACTGATCACGCCGTAGGCCGCGAGCAGTGCGATCTCGGTCTTGCCGCGCCACTGCGGGAGCAACCCGGCGCCGAGCGCGACCCAGGCGGCGCCGAGCATCTGGTACGGCAGCCAGGGACCGACGCCACCGGTCAGCAGCGCCGAGGCGAACAACGTGGTGTTGCCCAGCACGAACCCGAATCCCGGCCCGAACACCCTGCCGCTCAGCACCATCAGGAAGAAGATCGTCTCGATGCCCGCCGTGCCCGCGCCGAGCGGCCGGATCGCGGCACCGAGCGCGGACAGCACGCCGAGCATCGCGATCGCCTTGGAGTCCATGCCCTTCTCGCTCAGCTCGGCCAGCACCACCGCGAGGACGAGCGGCAGCAACAGCGCGAACGTCCAGGGCGCGTCACCGCCGTGCGCGATGTCGCTGGCCGGCGCGACGAACAGCGGCCAGGTGAACGCCGCCAGTCCGATCACACCGGACACGGCCAGCGCGATCGCCGACCTCCGCCTGATGGCGATCACAGGGCCGCCTCGACGTCGGCGACCGTCAGCCACGGGCCGAGGATCTTGCTGACCTGCGGCGCGAAGATCGGCGACGACGTGACGACCTCGCGTGCCGGACCGTCCGCGACGACCTCGCCCTCGGCCAGCACGACCACCCTGCTCGCGTACTCGGCGACGAACTCCACGTCGTGCGTGGCCAGCACGACGGCGCTGTCCAGTCCTTTGAGGACGCCTGCGAGCGCCTCCTTCGCCGGGTGGTCGAGGCCGCGGGTGGGTTCGTCGAGGAGCAGCACGTCCGGGGTGCCGGTCAGCATCACGGCGAGCACGAGCGCCAGGCGTTGACCTTCCGACAGGTCGCGCGGGTGGGTGTCGTCCGGCACCTGCACCAGGCCGTCGAGCAGCTTGCGGCACGTTCCCGGTGGTCGTCCGGTCTCGGTGTCGGCCTGGGCGCACTCCTCGGCGACCGTTTCCAGGTAAAGCAGGTCCTGCGGCTGTTGCGGGACCAGCGCCACCTTGCGGCGCCGCGCCTTCGGTTTCAGCTCCTCGGGATCCGTGGTGCCGACCGCGACGGTGCCGGACGTGCGCTTACCGCTGCCCTGCACCGCCCAGAGCAGCGAAGACTTGCCGGAACCGTTGCGGCCCATCAGCGCCACGCGTTCGCCTGCACCGACGCTGAGCGAAACCCCGCGCACGGCCTGAACGTCGCCGTACTTCACCGTGACGTTCTCGGTGTGGAGGACGGGCTTGAGGTTTTCGGTCGGCTCGGCCGCGGGTTCGGGCAGTCGTGCGCGCAGAGAGGCCGCTTGCCGGCGTGCGTCCCGCACGGACACCGGTACCGGCGACCACCCCGCCACCCGCGCCAGCCTCACCACGGGCGGCGCGACCGGTGACTTCGCCAGCACCGCGCCGACCTCGCCGATCTCGGCCTGCGGCAGGAGCAACGCGCGGTCCGCGTACTGGGCGACGCGTTCCAGGCGGTGTTCGGCGATCACCACCGTCATGCCCAGGTCGTGCACCAGCCGTTGCACGGCGGCCAGCACGTCCTCGGCGGCGCCGGGGTCGAGCGCGGAGGTCGGTTCGTCCAGCACGAGGATCCTGGGATGCGCGGTGAGGGCGGAACCGATCGCGACCCGCTGCTGCTGGCCGCCGCTGAGGGTCGCAAGTGGACGGTCACGGAGTGCGGCGAGACCCAACAGGTCCAGGGTTTCCTCGACGCGTTTGCGCATCACGGTGCCCGGCAGGCCCAGCGACTCCATCGAGTACGCGAGCTCGTCCTCGACGTTGTCCGCGACGAAGCCCGCCACCGGGTCCTGTCCGACGAACCCGACGACGTCGGCGAGCTCGCGGGGCGGGTGGTGTGCGGTGTCGCGCCCGTCCACGAGCACGCGGCCTCTCAGCGTGCCGCCGCTGAAGTGCGGCACGAGACCGTTGATGGCGCGCAGGAACGTCGACTTGCCGGCGCCGGTGCGGCCGACGACCAGGCACAGCTCGCCTTCGCAGATCTCCACGTCGACGTTCGCGAGCACCGGCCGCTCGGCGTAGGTGATCGTGACGTTCTCGAACCTGATCATGCTTCCCTCACGATCACCACCGGTAGCAGCGCGAGCAGTACCGCCAGCGCGGGGACCACCGGCAGTTCCGGTGCCTGAAGCGGAACCGTCGACGGCGACAGCGCCGGATCCCCCGAGAACACCAGTGCCGCTGCGGCGATCATCCCGCTGCAGGCCACCCCCACCGCCCTGAACGTCCACCGGTCCGGCCGGTACCGCGTGCGCGGCACCCTCCGCGCCCCCACCCTGAGTCCCGCGACCGCCAGCACCCCGCCGATCGCGAGCAGCGGCCAGCCCACGCAGACGTCGGCGAGCAGCCCGTACGTGCCGATGCAGAACCCGAACAGCCCGGCCAGCACCAGCGTGCCGGTGAGCAGGCGGTCCCGCGTCGAGATGCCGGCCGTGCGCCCGTACCCGCGCGCGTCCATGGAGGCGGCCAGCACGAGCGACCGGTCGAGGGCGTCTTCCAGCACCGGCACCAACATCGTGCGGATCGCCCGTGCGCCTCGTGCCGTGTCGCCCCTGAGCTGCCGTGCCTTCCTGACCGACCGCGCGGACGCGACCAGTTGCGGTGCAACGGTCAGCGCCACCACCACGGCCACGCTCACCTCGTACAGGGCGGCCGGCAGCGAGCGGAGGAGGCGCTTGGGGTTCGCCAGGGCGTTGGCGGCGCCCACGCAGCTGAGGATCGTGGCGAGCAGCAAACCCTGGTACAGCGCGAATACCAGACCTTCCGCGGTGACCGGGCCGCCGATGCGGATGCCCCGGGCCCAGGTGGGGAGCGGGACCTGGGGCAGGGTGAAGAGGGTGGTCGGGCCTGCCGTGCCGCCCAGGAAGACGTGCAGGAGCACGCGCAGGGCGATGACCATCAGGCCGAATTTCAGGAACACGCCGTAGGTTCCGGACCACGGGGTGTTCGCTCGGCAGGTCACGACCACCAGGCCCGCCACGGCCAGGACCAGGCCCAGCACGAGCGGGTTGGTGGTGCGGCCGGCGGCGGTGGCGAGGCCCAGGGCCCAGAGCCACCACGCGCCGGAGTGAAGCCTCACTCTTCTTCTGCTCGGCGACGACGGCGAGCCACGAGCGCCCCTGCCACGACCAGCCCCGCGATCACCAGCACGCCGGCCGCGGTCCACCACCAGCGCGGCCCCGGCTCCTCCTCAGCCCGCTGGGCCTTCTGCTCGACCACGACCGCCGAGGTCTCCGCGGTGGAAGAAGTCGTCGCCGGCGGAACCGGCTCGCTGGATGGCGAAGGTGCCGCAGACGAGGTCGGCGGCACAGCAGTGGTCACCACAGGCGGGGCCGGAGGTTTCGGAGCCGGAGGTTGAGGCGCGGGCGGCTGCGGTGCCGGTGCCGGTGCCGCCGTCGGCGGTGCCGTCCCCGGTTGCGCTCCCGCCCCGAACGCCCAGCCTTCTACGCTCCCCCGAGCCGGCACGTACGTCGCCGCACCCTGGTTGCTGTAGACCCACGAACCGCCGGCGGAGGCGTGCCAGTAGGACCAGTAGGCCGAGGCGGGCGGGGTGTTGACGCACTTGTCGGCGTCCGCGCCGGGCTTTCCGTCGATGCGGCAGACGAAACCGGGCTGCCGGGACGCGTAGGTGTACCCGAACCCGGCCGCGGTCAGCGCCGCCACACCTGAGGCCGGACCACCGGGCGCGCAGCCCTGCTGCACGCCTCCCCCGAGGCTGCCGAAGTCGACGACGACCGTCACGCCGTCGCAGTCCGCGGCCGACGCGGGCACCGGGAACGCGCACGCGATCACCAGTGCCAGCGCGAAGAAGAGCCTCGTCACGGAGTGGCGCCCGGTGCGGTGCCGGCACCGAACGACCAGCCCTCGACGGTGCCGGGGGCCGGGTCGTAGCTGCCGGCGCCCGCGGTGCTGTAGGTCCAGGTGCCGCCGGGCGAGGCGTGCCAGTACGACCAGTACGCGCTGGTCGTCGGCTTGGTGCACGGGTTCGGCAGCGAGTTGATCGTGCACACGAAGCCGGGCTGGCGCGGCACGAACGAGTACGTGAAGTGCGCTCCCTTCAGCGCGTCCAGCCCGGTCGCGTAGTCACCGGGGGCGCATTCGGTCTGGACGCCACCGCCCAGCGCGGTGAAGTCGACCACGACCTTCACGCCCGCGCAGTCGGCGGCGGAGGCCTGGGGCGTCACCACGAACGACGCGGCCAGGGCGAGAACAGCGAGGATCCGGCGCATCACGCACCAACCTTCCGACGACGGGCTGCGACGAGGAGCACGGCGCCGACCAGCACCGCGGAGGAACCGAACAGGGTCAACGGCACCGCCTGGTCAGGACCGGTCGCGGCGAGCGGCGGGTCGACCGGAGCAGTACCGGCGGGCGCCGGAACCGAAGGCGGAACCGTGGATGGAACCGTGGACGAAGGAGCAGGGGTGCAGTCGCTCCCGGGCACCCCGGCGGTGGCGGAAGCGGCCGTCACGTCGGCGAGGCTCACGCGGGCGAGGCCGAGCATCGCCTGCGTGGTGGCGCGAATCGCCCCGTACAGCTCGAACCCGCCGCCGTCGTACGCGACCGCACCGCGCTGCGCCTCCGGTCCGGAACACCCGATCTGCAAGGACTTCAGGTACGCCACGGCCTTGTCGGCGGCGTCGGTGCGGCCACCGGCGACGAGCGCGCCGACGGCGAGCCCGGTGCTGTTGGCGTTCGTCCCGGCCGTCGCCGACGGGAACCCGCCGTCCGCCTTCTGCTGTGCGGCCAGCCACGTGAGCGCGTCAGCCGACGCCTTCTTCTCCCCCGCGGCCAGCAGCGCCTGCAGCACCATCGCCGTACCGTCCACATCGGACTTGCACACCGGCTCGCCGAACGAGATCGGGAACCCGCCGTCCGGGCACCGCGTGGAAACCTGGTACGCCAACGCCTTGTCGAACGGCAGCCCGGCGCGCTTCAGCACGATGATCGCCAAAGCCTGCGTGAACGCGTTGGTCTGGTCGAACGAAGGATCGGTGCGGTCGCGATAACGCCCCGACTCCTCCTGCAACGCCGACAACCGCGCGAGAAGATCCACGCCCGCGAACTCGTGCGGGTCGGTCCCCAGCGTCTGCGCGACCAGCGCCAGCTTCACCAGGCCACCGACGTACGACTCGCTCTCGCCGTCACCGGCGAAGTACGTCAGCTGCTCGGGCTGGGCGAGCCACGCCGCCGCCTTCACCGCGGTCGACTTGCCGACTCCGGACGCCGCCAGCGCGAAGACGCCGTCCGCGGTCAGCCCGTGGTCGAGCAGACCGGGCCCTCTGAGCAGGTGGTCGCCGTTCTCGAACTGACCGGCCAGCCACGTTCCGGCCGACGGCGCGGGCTCGGCGGCCGCGGGTGTCGCCACGAGCGCGACCGCGACGCACGCGGCCAGCACGGATTTCCGGATCACTACGCCTCCCTGCCCCGCTGTCCTCGACGGGGTTGGTGGAGCTACCGCACGCCACGGGCAGTCGGACTTTCACCGTTGCGGGTCAGTGCCGGAGTTGCACCGGCTTCCCCCGCGGCGTGCGGATGCTGTTGTCAACACCCGATCGTGCGCGAGCGATCATGTTCAGTCAAATGCCTGTGAGCCGGGCCATCACACGGCACAATCGCGCCGTGGGGGAATTCGAGGAACTGGTCCTGCGGGCCGTGCCGGCGATCGAGGCGCTCATCCCGGCGGAACCGGCCGCCGAACTCGGCCGCTACGAACCACGTCAGTGGACCGACGGCCGCCGGCACGGCACGCCCGCGCAGCGAGCGCTCGACGACTTTCCGGGGCTGACCGCGGAACGGCTGCTCGGGGCGCTCGAACTCGGCGTGGCCCGGCTGACGCTGACCGCACCCGCGGAGGCGGTCGCGGGTGTCCGCCCGCTCCCGGACGGCAGCAGCTTCTCGATCCTGTCGTTCGTGGGCCAGAGCGCGCTCAAGACACCGGTCACGATGGCCGCCGCGATGTACCCCGGGGCGATCGAGCTGATCACCGAACGGGTGCGCACCACCGCCGCCCTGCTCGACCTCGGCGACCTGACCGGCGACGAGGCCGCGGTCGCCGCCAAGCACGGCGCGGCGCATCTCGCGCTGGCGGTGGCGGTCTCGGCGGCCGTCCTGACCAGGCTCGGCACCCCGGCGTCGAAAGACCCGCTGGCGATCATCGGCATCGCGATCGGCGTGACCGCGCTGCTGCTGCCGGACATCCCGAAGCCACCGGCGTACGCGCAGGCGTTGCTGCGGAAGCGCCGCGACGAGTACATGGGCTCCTCCTGGGAGACGAGCGTTCCGGTGTCCGGCCACGAGTTCGTGTGCGTGGAGGAACCGAGCCGTTCCTCGGCGGACTTCGCGGCGACGGGTCTCGTTGCCGCCGTCGACACCGGTTTCGCCGTGCACACCGGAATCGAGGAAGGCCGCGTACCGGTGTCGGTGCGGGTGGTGCTCGAAGTGCCCGCAGAGCCGGACGTCGCGCACTGGGACGAGGTCGCCGAGGTCAGCTTCACCGCGGTCGACGGCGACGCCAGGCTCGGTCACGGTGGCATGCCGCCGTGGCCGGGCGACTTCCGCGTCCGGGTGTCCGCCCGTGGCCGGGACGGGGACGACGACGAGGCGTACGAGCTGCTGATCTGGCCGGCACCTCACGCGGAACCCTTGGTGCGCAAGAAGACCGACAGGATCGGTCATCGGCTGCGCGGCGAACCCGAACCGGAGCGCGAGATCGCCCCGGAAGCCGCGCTGAGGTGGTTGCCCAACCTCCTCGGCGAGGCGGCGACCGTCACGGTCATCACCGGCCTCGACGTCGACGACGTGGTGGACGACTTCGAGGACGACTCCATCGCCGTCGAGATCGACGGCGGTGTCGTCGTGGTCGAGGACAACAACTACGTCGGCTCCAACCGGGAAGTGCTGGAACACCTGTCCCGCAAGGGGAAGGCGGCCAGCTACTTCTGGAACGTCAACGCGCTGACGCGGCTGTCGTTCGCCCGCGGCGGCGTACTGATCTCGTCGGAAGAACTTTGGGAGGAAACCGACTTCGGCGGCGACCCGGAGGTCGCCGCCGCTCTCGACGGGCTCGACTTCGGCGACTGGCGGCACCGCAACGCCAAGGGGATCACCGCGGTCGTCCGGTTCACCGGCGCGGTGCTGCCCAGGGACGACCTCACCGCCGCGATCGAGGACCTTTACTAGCATCCGGCCGCTCGTCGAGGTGGATGAAGGGCTCCTTCATCCACCCCAGGTGGAGCAAGGAGCCCTTCATCGACAACAGGGCGACCTGTTCAGTACGTTGTGAGCTGGAAGTCGTTGACAATGCGGTAGAACTCGTCCGTACCCGACAACGCGCCCTGGCTCGTGCTGTTGCGCACCGCGAAGTCCTGGTTGGCCGTCACGTACGGCCGCATGATCTCCTCGTAGCGCTGGAACGCGGTCGCGGCGTTGGTGTGCAGCTCGCCTGCCAGCACGTACGCGCCGATCAACGCCATGCTGGTGCCCTGACCGGACAACGGCGAACCGCAGTAGCCCGCGTCGCCGAGCAGCACCACGTTGCCGCGCGACCAGGAGTCCATGCGGATCTGGCTCATCGAGTCGAAGTGGAAGTCCGGTGCCTCCCACATGTGCTTGAGCGCGGTCTGCCACTCCCAGCCGGCGTCGGCGAACTTCTCGGCGATCAGCCGGCGCTGGGCGTCGACGTCGCGGTGGTCGAAGGCGACCTCGCCGTTGAAGCCCATGTAGACCCGGCATTCGGCGTTGGAGCGGGCGCTCATGATGCCGCCGCCGACGACCTCGCCCTGCTGGAACGTCTGCCAGTGGTCGAGGCCCAGCCAGTTCGGCGCGGTGAACACGGCGAGGTTCATGCCGAGGTGGCTGATGAACTCCGACTCCGGCCCGAAGACCAGCCTGCGGACGTTGGAGTGCAGGCCGTCCGCGCCGACGATGACGTCGAAGTCGCGCGGCGCCGCCTTCTCGAACGTGACGCGGGTGCCGTCGATCGAGGTGATGGTGTCGTCGAACAGGTACTCGACGCCGTCGGCGGCGTTGTACAGCATGTTCGCGAGGTCGTCGCGCAGCAGCTCGACGTCGGGACTCGACAGGTCGCCGCCGCTGACGGTGTGCGTGGTGGAGCTGAACAGCTCGTTGCCGTCGCCGTCGAGCATGGTCATGCCGCGCATGTTCGTGTCGAACGACCGCAGCTGCTCGCCGAGGCCCATCCGCTCGACGACCTCCAGCGCCGGGCCGCGCACGTCGATGGCCTGGCCGCCGGGCCGCAGACCGCGGGCCCGCTCGACGACGGTGACGTCGAACCCGTGGCGGCGCAGCCAGTACGCGAGCGCGGGACCGCCGATGCTGGCGCCGGAGATCAGGACGTTCTTCATGGTGTTGCCCCCTGTGGGTCGGTGTTGCCCACAAGGTGCCGACCGGCGCTGACCGTCCGCTGACCAACCGCGGTCAGCGTTTGACAGCGACCCCCGCGAACGGGACCTCGTTGATCTCCGGGTTCGCCGCGAAGTCGCCCTCGCCGTCCGGCCGCCACGCCGGGCAGCCGACGAGACCGGGCTCCACCAGCTCGAACCCGTCGAAGAACCGCAGCACCTCGTCGTACGTGCGCGGGAAGGCCTGGTTCTGCGAGCTCTTGGTGTTGTAGGTCTGGACGGCCTCGTCCATCCCGGTCGGCTTCGCCTCGGCCGACGCGTGCGACAGGGCGAGGAAGCTGCCGGGCACCAGCCGGTCGCGGTACTGCCCGACGATCGCCGCCGGGTCCCACTCGTCCGGGACGAAGTGCAGCAACAGCAACATGAACAGCCCGACCGGCTGGTCGAAGTCGATGAGCTCGCGGGTCGGGCCCGCGTCGAAGATCGTGTCGAGGTCGCGCAGGTCGGCCTGCAGCACGGCCGTGTTCGGGTTGTTCGCGAGGATCAGCTCGCTGTGCGCGACGGCCACCGGGTCCTTGTCGACGTAGACGACCCTGCAGTCGGGCGCCTCGGCCTGCACGATCTCGTGCAGGTTGCCCACCGTCGGGATGCCGGAACCGATGTCGAGGAACTGCCGCACGCCCTGGCCGACCATGTGCAGAGCGGCCCTGCGCAGGAACGACCGGTTCAACCGCGCCGCGTCGCGGACGCCGGGCATGATCTGCAGGATCTTCTCCGCCAGCACCCGGTCCGGGGCGAAGTTGTGGCCACCACCGAGCCAGTAGTCGTACACCCGCGCCGGTGACGGCACCGTCGTGTCCACACCTGGCGGAACCCAACCGAGGTCGCTGCTCACGGACCGACTGTACTTGTGCGGCCCGGCCTCGCCAGGCCGCCGGCCGCGTACACCAGATCGGCCGAACGCATGAGCATCCGATCGTGTGTATCTGCTCGCCTCCGGTGGCGTGATGGCCCTAGGTTGTTCGGGGTCGCACGAGAGGGTGATTGTGATGCCGAGCGTCACGACGGTGCCGGGCCGATGGCCCCTCATCGGGCACACCGCCACCCTGCTCAGGTCGCCGGTCGAGTTCCTGGCGTCGTTATCCGCCAAGGGTGACGTGGTCAGGGTTTTCCTCGGTCCCCTGCCGGTGTACCTGGTGACGACGCCGGAGCTCGCGACGCAGCTGCTCACGTCGGACAAGTTCGACAAGGGCATCGTGTTCGACAAGATGCGCCCGCTGTTCGGCAACGGGCTCGCCACCTCGAACGGTGCGTTCAACCAGCGGCAGCGCCGGATGATGTTGCCCGCCTTCAACCGCACCAGGGTCGCGACCTACGCCGAGACCGTGATCACCGCGCTGGCGACCGAGCTGCGCGACTCGTGGCACGACGGTCAGCGGCTCGACTTCGACGAGGTGATGCAGGACTTCGTGATGACCGTCGCCGGTCGCACGCTGTTCTCCGCCGACCTCGGTGAAGAGGTGCTGGCCGAGATCAAGCACTCCATCCCGATCATGCTCAAGCACGTGCTGGTGCGCGCGTTCTCCCCGTCGTTCGTGGAGAAGCTGCCGATCAGGGCGAACCGCGAGTTCGACGAGGCCGCCGCCCGGCTGCGCAGGATCATCCCCGAGGTCGTCGTCGGGGCCAGGACGCAGGGCACCGACCACGGCGACCTGCTCTCGGCACTGCTCGCCGCGCGGGACGCCGACACCGGTGAGGCGATGACCGACGAGCAGATCCACGACGAGGTCGTCACGATCCTCACCACCGGCGCGGAGACCACGGCCGTGGCGCTGGCGTGGTTCTTCCACGAGGTCGGCACGCGGCCGTCGGTGCGAGAGCGGTTCCACGCCGAGGTCGACGCCGTGCTCGGGGACCGGCCGGCCACGTTCGGGGACGTCGCGAAACTGGAGTACACCGGCCGGATCATCAACGAGGTGCTGCGCCGCACCCCGCCGATCATCCTGATGCGCCGGGCCCGCGAGGACGTCGAGATCGGTGGCGTGCTCGTGAAGAAGGGGACCGAGATCGCGGTCTCGCAGCACACCCTGCACCGCGATCCCCGCTGGTTCCCCGATCCCGACGGCTTCGACCCCGACCGCTGGGCACCCGAACGGGCCGCGGCGCTGCCGAAGGGGGCCTTCATCCCGTTCGGCGCGGGTTCCCGTTACTGCCCAGGACATTTCCTCGCCCACACGGAGATCACGATCGCCGCCGCGACGATCGCCACCCGGTGGGACCTCGTCCCCGTTGCGGGACAACGCGTCTACGCCCAGGTGAAGGCGACGATGCAGCCCAACCAGCTGCCGATGATCGCCACTAGCAGAAAGCCATCAGCGTGAAACTGCTCCCCGTTGTCGCCGCGGTGCTGGCAATGACGTCATTTGCGCCTGCCGCCAACGCCACTGGCGTCGACTGCTCGATCACCACGCTCCCGGTCTCCGGCCCGACCAGCACTGCGACGATGTCCGGTCAGCTGTGCGAGCCGACAGGCGTGAGCCCGAAGACGATCCAGCTGCTGGTGCACGGCGGCACGTACAACCGCTCGTACTGGGACCTGCCGGGTGCGCCGGAGTCCTATTCGTACCAGCGGGACATGGCCCGCTCGGGCCGGGCGACGTTCGCGGTCGACCGGCTCGGCACCGGCGCCTCGACGCACCCGTCGAGCCTGCCGTTGCTGATCACCCTGGAGGCGCTGAACCTGCACGAGGTCGTGCAGCACCTGCGCGCCGGGCACGTCGGCGGCACCGCGTACGAGAAGGTCGTGATCGTCGGGCACTCCGTCGGGTCCGGCATCGTGGCGATGGAAGCCGCGACCTACCACGACGTGGACGGCGTGGTCCTGTCCGGGATGACGCACATGCCGGCCGTCCCGGTGCTCACCCTCGGTGCGGCGCTGGGACTTCAGCCGGTGTTCCTGGACAACCTGCTCGGCACGCTCGGCAGCGATCCGCTGTACTTCACGACGCGGCCGGGTGCGCGGGCCGGGTTGTTCTACGACCTGGACGACGCCGACCAGCTCGTCGTGGACGCGGACGAGGCCACGAAGGACGAGGTCTCCGTGCCCGGCATGGGAACCGTGGCGGTGTTCGGCATCGTGCTGCCCACCACGTACGGCATCGACGTGCCGGTGTTCAACGCGGTCGGCACGAACGACGTCCTGTTCTGCGGTGTGCTGGCACTGCGCGACTGCTCGAACGCGAATGCGCTGCGCGCCCAGGAGGCGTTGTACTACCGGCCGGAAGCGCAACTGGAAACCTACGTGCTGCCCGGTGCGGGACATTCCCTCGCCCTGCACCGGAACGCGGACGCCTATCGCGACGCGACCCGCGCGTGGCTCAGTTCGAAGTTCGGGATGTGAGCCCCTTTCACACGCGCCCCGGTTGTCGATGAAGGGCGCCTTCATCCACCTCACGTGGATGAAGGCGCCCTTCATCCACCACGACGAGCGGGTGCGCTCAGCGCACCAGGCCCTGGGCGCTGAGCTTCACCGGGAACGGGAACTGCAGCTCGATGATTTCCTCACCGTCGGACCGCGCCTGCTCCACGTACACCCCGTTCTCGAGGTGCAGGCAGCGCAGCCACGGACTGTCGTAGTCGATCATCCAGTAGTTCTCGCAACCGACTTCCTGGAACTTCGCCCGCTTGAGCTCCAGGTCCACGTGGCGGGTCCGGGGCGAGAGGACCTCGACCGCCAGCACGGGCGGTCCCATGAGCGCCTGCTTGGTGAACTGCTCGCGCCGGCCCACCACCAGGTCCGGGATGAAGACCGTGTCGTCGGCGAGCACCACGTCGACCGGAGCGGGGAGGACTTCCAGCTCCGGTGGGCAGACAGCCGTCAGCGCCACCAGCAGCCGGGCGACGACCCGCTGGTGCACAGGACGGGGTGAGGGGCTCATGACCAGCACCCCGTCGACGAGTTCGAAACGGTGCCCATCATCAGGCATCGCCTCCAGGTCCGCCCACGTCAGTGGCCTACCGCGGGGAAACGTCGGGACACCACCCATGGTGCGTTCCACCCCCTGGTCGAGGCCACCGTCCGCCGGCCGGATCCCGGCTATGCCATTAGACAAGACTGGTCCGATTCTCACGACTCGCAAGCCCCTTTTGGCCGACCTCGCACCACTGCACGCACACGTCCCGGTCAACACCGTCCCGCACGGTGAGCGACGACTGGTCCTGCCGTGGCAGGCGACACCCGGTCGGAGCAGTGTTTTGGTTGCAATCGAACAAGTGGCTAATTTTTGATCAATTTTTGGGCGATTTTCGGTAACGCCATCAGCCCTGCCAATTGCCCGCGAATGCGACCCTAACGGAATCTTACGGGTCAGCCAAGCACTCGGTTGGAGCAATACCTCACAGCTGGAAGATCAAATCGTCCAGCACCGGTTTCAGCCCGAATTCCGAGTAAACCGCACCGGCGGCCGCTTCGAGCTCGTCCGCGAGTTGGGTTTCGCCACACGCGCGGTGCACGCGGGACAGTTCCATTCGGGCCCGCGCCGCGCCCACCACGTCGAAGTTCCCCTCGCAGAGGGTCACCGACCCGTGCAGCGACGTGCGGGCGGCACCGAGCCGGCCACGCGCGAACTCGTTGCACCCCAACAGGTAGAGCACGAAGCTCTCGCCACGGCGGTCGCGCGCGCCGCGCACCAGGTCCAGTGCGGCGGTCAGCACACCGAAGGCCTCGTCGTGCCGTCCCTGCGCGGCCAGCAGCTTGCCCAGCCGGTAGTTGATCTGGGCCAGCACCCGCGCGGGACCGATCCCCTCGCACACCTCCAGAGCGGAGCCGAGGCGGTCCAGCGCCCCTGCCGGATCGTCGTCGTAGAGGTCGATCTGCGCCAGGTTCTGCAGCACGGACGCCTGCCCCACCGGGTCGCCCAGCCGCTCGTACACCGCCAGTCCCCGCTGGTACCACCGCCGCGCCGCCGCCATCTCCCCCGACGACCGCGACACGATCCCGAGGTTGCGGTAGGTGAGCCCCAGCCCGGCGAGATCGTCGAGGTCCTCGAAGACGTCCTTGGCGAGCACGGTCATCTCGCGCGCGATGTCGTACCGGCATTGGCTGATGTGCAACGAGGCGAGCGAGCACCGCAGCACAGCGGTACCTCGCGCGTTGCCCGAACAGGCGGCCAGCGCCACGTCGTGCGTGCGCTGCCAGCCGTCGTAGTCCGTGCGGGCCTCGAAGAGGATCACCAGGCCGTGCGCGAGCTCCCAGCTCAGTTCGTCGAACCCGGCCTCAGCGGCGAGCGACACCGCCTCGCACAACCGGTCGGCGGAGACCTCCAGCCACGCCAGCGGATCGGTCCGCAGCAGCCGATCGGGCCGCACCACCTCGCGCACCGACGACCCGCGCACGACCGAGAACTCGCCGCCGTACAACGCGATCCGGGCGCGATCGAGCAGGTGCAGCCACCCGCCCAGCACCCGCCGCAGCGCGTCCGGCGACTCCTGGCCGGCGAACTCCCGGACCAGCGGTGGCACCACGTACTCAGCTCCGTCTGCCGAAACGAGGTGCGCCGACACAAGTTCGTCCACAGCGGACTGTCCGCGCACGTCCCCGAAAGCCGCCACCGGCGCCCACGAAGGCAACCGGTGCGAGCCCAGACCGGCGAGCAGTCCCAGCAGCCTGCGGGCGTGCGAGCTCAGGTCGCCCGTCGCCTCCTCCAACGCCGCCCGAACGGACAGCCCACCGTGCGTCAACGCGTCCAGGGACAGCCGGTCGACCAGCAGCGAGATCGGCCAGTGCGGTCGCGCGGCCAGCCGGGCACCGGCGATCCGCAACGCGAGCGGCGAACAGCCCACCGCCGAAACCAGGGCATCGGCGGACGTCGCCTCGACCGACACGCGGTCGAAGCCGATCTGCCTGCCCAGCAACGTCATCGCCTGCGCACGCTCCAACGCGCCGACCTCGACCACGTGCGGCAGCCGCAACCGGTGCCGTGACGTCACCAGAACCGCGCAGCCGGGTGAGCGCGGCAGCAGCGGTGTCACCTGCTCCGCGCTCGTCGCGTCGTCCAGAACGAGCAGAAGTGACTGGCGCGCAACAGCGTCTCGATAGGCGCTCAGACGGGCACCGAAATCCGCGGGAACGGACAGCCCGAGCGAGGCGAGGAACCGGCCCAGCACCTCGTGCGGTGTCGTACCGCGCAGCCGCACGAACAGCTGACCGTCCGGGAAGTGACCGTTGGCCACCCGGTGCCCGGCGTGCACGGCGAGCGTCGTCTTACCCGCGCCCACCGGTCCGGTCAGCAGCACGACCTGCGGAAACGGGGTGACCAGGTCCACGACGGACTGGAGGAGCTCCTCGCGGCCGACGAAGTCCGCGACGGCCGCCGGCAACTGACGCGGGCGCGGGAAGAGTTCGACGTGCACACCGCCCCCTTCTGCCTGACAAACCGTCAGCCGAAGCCCAGTCTCACACAGAACATCGGCCGGATCACGGCCGTGGAAACCCGTAATACGTGCGACGATCGCTCGCATTCCGTGCCGTGTGAGCGCCGTGGGAACGATGTGTGGACGCTCTCTCGCACCCTCGGTGGCAACACCACCGAGGGGAGCCGGAAATGCACAGGACCAGGGACAAACTCGCCCAGTACGCGGCCTTCACACTGATCATCGTCGTCGCTGCGACGGCATTGCTCCTGGCGCTTTGGCTGTAGCCAGGATCCGCTTCGCCACGGCCACCGCCCTGGGCTGACCCAACCGTTCCGCGGCCGCGACCGCCTCCTCGCCGCAGCGCACGGCGGTCTCGCGGTCGCCGAGCGCCACGTGCACCCGGCACAGCTGCCCTAGCACGCGGTCTCCCATCCAGCTGCGCCTGGCCCGCTTGATCGCCGCCAGGCACCACTCGCCGTACCGCACGGCCTCGGTCAGCCGTCCCTCCAGTTCCGCGCGGATGGCCAGCACGAACGCCAGTTCGAGCTCCCCGACGTGGTCCTCGAACTCGCCCATGGCCCTGAGCACGTCGTCGTCCGCGGTCACGCACAGGCCGGTCCGGCACAACCGCACGGCCGCGTGCGCCATCTCCAGCGCCTTGCCCGGCCGTCCCGACTCCAGTGCCGCGTAGGTGAAGTCCGCCCGCGCGAACGCCTCGCCGCGCCAGTCGCCGCGTTCCTGGAAGACGGGCAACGACCGTTCCAGGTGATTGGCGCATTCGTCGTCGTTGTACAGGTAGAAGTGGACGAAGCCGATGTCCTCCAACGCGAGCGCGATCCGCGAGACGTCGCCGTGTTCCTCGCCCAGTCTCAGTGCCGCGGTGAGGTGCTCCAGCGCTTCGTCGTTCTTCCCCTGCAGCACGCAGGTGAGACCGAGGTGGTGCAGTGCGTACGCCTCCTGGATCGGCGCTCCCACACCGCGGATCAGCTCGACGGCCTGCTCGAAGTACCGCTGCGCCTTGTCGGAGCGGAGGCCTTCCCGCGCGATGATGCCGAAAAGCGCGAGGACAGACGCCTCGCCGAGCACGTCGCCGATCTGACGCATCAGGTCGAGCGCCTCCTGCAGACGCTCGACCGGCTTCGCGTCCGGGCGGGACAGGTACGCCGATCCGAGACCTCGCAACGCTTCCGCGCGGGCCTTCAGGTCACCGAGCTGGTGTGTGGCGGCCAGCGCGACGTTCTGCAGCTCGATGCGTTCACGGCCGTAGCCGCGCAGCAGCAGAAAGGGCGCCATTTGTTGCGGCAGCTGCCATGCGTGCGTGTAATGGCCGCGATAGGCCGCCAGGTACACAGCAGCCCTGAGGTTGCCGCGTTCACGCTCCATCCACTCCGTCGCCTGCCTGATGTTCGCGAGCGGCGGCAGTTCGACCGGCGGGTACCGCACGACCGGAGTGGTCTTCGGCCAGTCCGTCGCCATCAGGAACGCCGCGATGCTCGCCGCATGCAGGTAGAAATCGACGATGCGCAGCACGGCTTCCTCGGCCTCCTCCGGCTCGACCATCGCTTTCGCGTGGTCGGCCAGCAGGTCGTGGAACCGGTAGCGGCCGTTCTCCTTCTGCTGCACCAGGTGCACGTCGAGCAGGCCGTCCAGCAGCCGCTCGGCCGCCACCCGCGTCGACCCGATCACCGCGGCCGCCAGGTGGGCGTCCCAGTCCTCGCCGGTGTGCAGGCCGAGCCGCCGGAACAGCCGCTGCTGCTCGGGCGTGAGTTGCTGGTACGACAGGGCGAACGCGCCCGCGACGCTGCGTTCGCCCGCGGTCAGCTCGGTCAGCCGGTGCTCGGTGAGCCGGCGCGTCACGTCCTGCGCGGTCCAGGCGGGTCTGGTGCGCCACCGGGCGCCGACGATCCGGACCGCGAGCGGCAGGTAGCCGCAGAGCCGGACGATCTCGCGGGAGGCGTCGAGATCGGCCTTCTTTCCGACGATGCTCGCGAGCAGGTTCAGCGCGTCCACCTCGGACAGCACGTCGAGCGAGATCGTGTGGGCGGCGTCGAGGTCCACGAGCCTGCGCCTGCTGGTCACCAGGACCAGGCCGGTGCCGGGCAGCAGCGGGCGGACCTGGGCGGCGCTGCCCGCGTTGTCGAGCACCACGAGTGCCCTGCGGTGGGCCATCTCCGCGCGCCACCGGGCCGCGCGGGCGTCGAGACCGTCCGGGATGTCGTGGGCCGGCACGCCGAGCGCGGTCAGCAACGCCAGCAGCGCGTCCGACGGGGTGCGCGGCTCGACGCCCTCGGTGTAGGAGTGCAGGTCCACGAACAGCTGCGCGTCCGGGAAGCGGGAGGCCAGCCGGTGCGCGGCGCGAACCGCGAGCGTGGTCTTGCCGATGCCCGCCATGCCGTCGATCGCGGTGATCGCGACGCAGCCGGACGGGACGGCGGCGAGGATCTCGTCGAGGTCCTCGGCGCGACCGGCGAAGTCGGCGATGTCGCCGGGCAGGTCGTTGCGGGCCTTCGGGCGGTTGTCGGCCGTGAGCACCTGCTGGTGGGCCTGCTGCAGATCCCTGCCGGGGTCGAGGCCGAGCTCGTCGGCGAGCCTCGCGCGGATGTCGTCGTAGGCCTGCAACGCCTCGGTCTGCCGGTCGCAGCGGTGCAACGCGACGATCAGCTGCGCCCACATGCGTTCCCTGGCCGGGTGCTGCCGGGTGAGCGAGCGCAGTTCGGGGACGAGCTGCTCGTGCAGTCCGTCGCGGAGGTCCTGCTCGATCCGGGCTTCCAGTGCGGCCAGGTACTTCTCGGTCAACGCGGGCACGTGGTCGCGTTCGAGCGCGTCGCTGCCGATGTCGGCGAACGGGCGGCCGCGCCACAGGGCCAGCGCCTCCCGCGGTTCCAGCCGGTCGAACCGGTGCAGGTCGACCTCGTCCGGCCGCACGTCCAGCAGGTACCCGCCCGGCCGGGTCCGCACCAGCTCGGGCCGCCCGAGGTCCTCGCGCAGCCGGCCGACCGCGGTCTGCAACGCTCCTCGTGAGCCACCGACCAGCTCGACCAGCTCGTCGACCCCGACCACCTGGCCGGGACGCAACAACAGAGCGGCCAGCAGCACGCGCCGCTTGCCGGACGGGACGTGGACCCGGTGCCCGTCGAGCACCACGTCCAACGGTCCGAGCAGGCCGAACGACCTCACTGCCACCGATCCCAGTGCACCATCTCGTCGAACGCCTTGCGCTTGCGCGTGCGCGGCGAGGCACCCTCGGAGATGCCCTCCTCCGCGGGATGTCCGATCGCGATCATGCCGATCGGCACGTAGCTGTCCGGCACGCCGAACGCCGCTCGCAGCTGCGGCCACGTCTCCTTGTCGGTCCCGAAGAACACCGCGCCGAGGCCCTCGTCCACCGCGGTCTGCAGGATCAGCAACGCGGCCATGCCGGTGTCGATGTCCCAGTACGGCACCGGCCAGTGGTCCTCGGCGCGGTCCGTCCAGCCCTTGTCGGCCTGCGCGTACCGGTCGAGGTAGACGTCCTTGGCCGAGAACGGGATGACGACGACCGGCGCCGTCTTGGCGTCCTCACCGCCCCACCACTCGAACATCTCGGTGAGCCGCTTCAGCGACTCGCCCCGCAGCACCAGAAAGCCCTGGCCCTGCGAGAACCCGGCGGACGGGCCGCGCACCGCGTTGCGCATGATGCGCTGGATGCTCTCGTCGCTGACGGGCTCGTCGGTGAACTTGCGGACCATGCGCCGACGGCGGACAACGTCCTGGAACTCCACGCCAACCTCCCCAGATGGTGCTTTCGACCGTAGCAGCGGTCCGAGGGGCCGGCGCGGATCAGAGCCGGCGCAGGCCGGCCAGCACCCGTTCCAGCAGCGCACCGTCGGGACGGTCGCCGCCGTACGAGGACGCGGTGCGGTGGACGTCGATCAGGCCGTGCGAGGCCATGTCGCCGAGCAGCACCTTCGTGACACCCAGCGGCAGGCCGCGCAGCGCCGCGATCTCGGCCACCGACCGCGGCGAGTGGCACAACGCCAGCACGTCCTGGTGCTCCGGGCGCACCGCGGTCGCGGAGAACTCGTTCACCGAGACGAGCGTCTCGATCTCCAGGTGCACGTCGGACGTGGTGCGGCCACCGGTCCACGCGTAGGCGCGCACGATCGACGCGGACGACTCGACGGACGGCAGCGGCGGCACGTCGAACGGCATCGTCGCGTACGGGTCCGGCTCCGCCACCGGGTCCACGGCCCGCGTGGCCTTCTTCTTGCCGCGCTTGCGGATCCGCGCGCTGTCGAAGCTGAATCCGCTGACCAGGTCGCCGAAGCTGACCTGCTCCTCCGGCTCTCTGCTCATGCCAGCTCGGCCCGCAGTTCCGGCGTGAGCAGCTGGCCCACCTGCCGCACGACCACCGTCATCTCGTAGGCGACCTGGGCGACGTCGGAGGAGGCCGACGCCAGGACCGCGAGCACCGAGCCGTCGCTGATCGACGACAGCAGCATCACACCGCGGTCCATCTGCACCACCGTGCGGACGACCGCGTCACCGGCGAAGCAGTACGACGCCGACTCCGCGAGCGACACCACGCCGGCCACGATCGCCGCGAACTGGGGCGCGACGTGCGCGGGCAGTTTCGACGACGAGATCAACACCAAGCCGTCTGCCGAGATCACCACCGCGTGCTCGATGCCGGGGGTGCGCTCGGCGAAGTTGGTGACCAGCCAGCCGAACTGGTCCACCTGCGTGCTCATCGACTCTCCTGCCGGTCGGGAAGGCCTCGCTGCACGCCGCGCTGGAAGGCGTCGAGGAAGCCCCGGGCCGACTCAGGCGACTGGCGTGCTGGTGCGGGAGGAGGCGGTCCAGCGGCAACCGGTGACTCGAACCACGACGTCGACTCCTGGGCAGGTGCCGGCGCCGGGGCGGACATCATCGGCCGCAACGGCTGCTGCTCGATCGCTTCCCCTCGGAAAGACTCCCAGGACTCTTCGCGTCGTGGTGCCAGTTCAGCAGGAACCAACACGATCGCGCGAGTCCCCTTGCCCTGTTGGGCATCGAGACGTACCACGATCTGGTGGCGTGCGGCCAGCCTGCCGACGACGAAAAGTCCCATTTCACGGAAGACCTGGACGTCCACGCCCTCGCCCGCGGCCTCCAGGCGGTGGTTCACCGCCGCCAGCGCCTCGGGGTCGATGCCGATGCCGTGGTCGACCACGTCGATCTGCACGATGTCGCCGGCCTCGATCGACGCGCTGATCGAGACCTGGGTGTGCGGCGGCGAGAAAGCCGTTGCGTTGTCAAGGAGTTCGGCCAGGAGGCGGACGAGGTCGCTCGCCACGTAACCGACCACTTCGGCGTTCGGCGCCGTGTGCACCATCACCCGTTGGTACTGCTCGATCTCCGCGGCCGCCGCGCGCAGCACGTCGGTCAGCGGGATCGGCCGGGTGTACCGCCGCGCCACGTCGCCGCCGGAGAGCACCATCAGGTTCTCGTTGTTGCGGCGCATGCGGGTGGCGAGGTGGTCGAGCTTGAAGAGGTTCGCGAGCTGGTCCGGGTCCTCCTCGTACTTCTCCAGCTCCTCCATCAGCTTGAGCTGGCGTTCGACGAGGCTCTGGCTGCGCCGCGAGAGGTTCACGAAGATGTTGCGCATGTTCGCGCGCATGCCGGCCTGCTCGATGACCGACTTCACGGCCTGCTGGTGTACCGCGTCGAACGCGCGTGCCACCTGGCCGAACTCCTCGGTCGTGTGCACCGGCACAGGTTCGATCTCGGTGCTGCCGCGGCCGGTCGCCACCATCTCGGGAAGCTTGTGCCAGGCCACGTCGAGCGCCGAGCGGCGCAACGCGTTGAGCGAGCGCAGCAGGTAACGGCCGACGACGAACCCGATGGTGCCGGCCAGGACCAGGCTGCCGAACAGGATCGCGGCCGTGGCGCCGGCCTGGTCGCTGGTCTCGTCGCGCAGACGGTCCGCGGTGCTGCCGAGGTCTTTCTGCAGCCCCGACACCACACCGTCCAGCGACGTCGCGACCGCGTTGGTGGCCCTGCTCCAGTCGGACGCCGCGATCGGCAACGGTTTGGGCTTCGCGGTGCCGGTTCCCGTGGTCGGTGCGTCGGAGGTCGGGTGCAGCACGGCGGTGGCGAGCATCTTGCGCTGCGCCTCGATGTCCGGGCCGTTGAAGAACGACCAGTACGAGTCGAGCTGCTGCGGCGTCGCGAGCGCGGCGAACTCGCTCGCGATGTAACCGAGCTTGACGTTCGACTCCACCAGCGAGCGCACCTCGGCGGTGACGAGCTGGCCGCGCGTGAGCCCGGACAGCACGACGGCCTGCTGGTAGAGGACCTGCTCCTGCACGTGCAGCACGTGGTGCAGGCCCATCGCCGTGCGGGACAGCGCGGGGTCGCCGAACTCGCTCGCGAGCACCTCGTCCACGTCGAGCATCGACTCGGTGAGCGAGGTGTACTCCTTGATCGCCCCCGGCACGTCGGTGGTCTGCTCGCGCAACGCGGACAGACCGCCGATCCGGGACGCGACGTCGTTCATCCGGGCCATAACGACCTCGGACAGCGCGGTCTTCGCGACCTGCTGCCGCAACGCCGTTCTGGCTTCGTCGGTGCGCCGCACCTGGTCCTGGAGCGCCTGCGGTCCCGACCCCTCGGCCATGATCCGACGTTCCGCCTGCACCCCCTCGATCGCGGGGATCAGCGCAGCGCGGACCTTCACCAGTCGCTGCAGCGCCGCGTAGGTCTCGGCGCGTTCCATGTGGGACTGGATCTGCAGCACGCCGGAGCCCACCGCGATGGCGACCGGAACGATCAACACCGCGGCGAGCTTCACCGGCAGGCGCCAGTTGCGCCAGTTGACGAGCGCGTTCAGCATCAGACGAAGAGCTTGGCCGCGTTCAGGAAGAGCCGGTACAGGCCGTAGGCGAGCGGGATGCCCACCCACAACCAGGCACCGATCAGCAACAAGCGCTGGGAGTTCACTTCCGCACCACGCCTTCCGCGTCTTCTTCCGCGTTCTTGTCCGCCGCCTCTGCGACGTCCGCGGCCTCGGCCTCGTTCCACTTGGTGACCGTGGCCTCGTCGTCCTTGCCGGCCTCGGGCTCCTCGGCCTTGGCAGCCGCAGGCTTCCTGGTCCGGGCAGCCGCGGGCTTCTTGGCCCGGGCAGCCGCAGGCTTCTTCGCCTTGGCAGCCGCAGGCTTCTCGACCTCGGCAGCCGCGGGCTCCTCAGCCTTCTCAACCGCCGGCTCGTCGGTCTCGGCGACCGCAGGCTCCTCAGCCTCGGCAGCCGCGGACTCCTCGGCCTTCACAACCGCGGACTCCTCGACGTCGGCAGCCGCAGGCTCTTCTGCCTCCGCAACCTCGGACTCGTCAGCCTTGGCAGCCGTGGGCTCCTCGGACTTCGCGTCCGCGGACTCCTCAACCTTCTCAGCCGCCGGCTCCTCGGCCTCGACGGCCGCGGACTCGTCAGCCTTGACAGCCGTGGACTCCTCAACCACGGGCTCCTCGGCCTTGACGACCTCAGGCTCCTCAGCCTTCTCGGCCGCGGACTCCTCGACCTCCGCCACCACAGGTTCCTCGGTCTTGACGACCTCGGCCTCGACGGCCGCGGCGGCCGCGGGCTGCGCGGTCTCCTCGGTCACGTCGGCGGCCTTCGGCTCGTGGAACTTCGCGTTGACCGGGCGGACCAGCTCGTTCGCGACGAAACCGACGACCAGCAGCGAGATCATGATGTAGAACGACGTGGTGTACAAGTCGGGACCGACGTGTCCCGCCTTCTTGCCCGCGTCCGCGATGGCGTTGACGATCAGCGGCCCGAGCACGCCCGCCACCGACCACGCGGTCAGCAGGCGCCCGTGGATCGCGCCGACCTGGTAGGTGCCGAAGAGGTCGCGCAGGTAGGCCGGGATCGTCGCGAAACCGCCGCCGTAGAACGACAGGATCACCATCGCCGCGATCACGAACAGCGGCACGCTGGACGAACCGATCGTCAGCAGCACCAGGTAGAGCAGTGCGCCGACACCGAGGTAGACGCGGTAGATGTTCTTGCGCCCCACCAGGTCCGAGGTGGACGACCAGACGAACCGGCCGGCCATGTTCGCGGCGGAGAGCAGCGCCACGAAACCGGTGGCGGCCGTCGCGAGGACCGGGGTCGAGGACTGCTTGAAGAAGTCGACCAGCATCGGCGCGGCCTTCTCCAGGATGCCGATGCCCGCGGTGACGTTGAAGCACAGCACGACCCAGAGCAGCCAGAACTGCGGCGTCTTGATCGCGTTGTTGGCGGACACGTTGAAGGCCACGGTCGACTTCGGCCTGTCCCGCAGCAGTTCCGCCTTCTCCTGCGTGAACTCCGGTGAGGGCAGGCGGATCAGCAGCACGCCGAGGCTCATGAACACGGCGTACGCGAGGCCGTGGATCAGGAAGGCCTTGCCGATGCCCGACGTGGAGGTGTTGCCGAACGCGGTCAGCATCGAGGTCGACCACGGTGACGCGATCAGCGCTCCGCCGCCGAAGCCCATGATCGCGATGCCGGTCGCCATGCCCGGCCGGTCGGGGAACCACTTGATCAGCGTCGAGACCGGCGAGATGTAGCCGATGCCGAGGCCGATGCCGCCGATCAGGCCGTAGCCCAGGACGACGACCCAGTACATGCCCGCCCACACGCCGACGGCCGAGATCAGCAGGCCGGAGCAGAAGCAGACCAGGGAGGTGAACATGGCCCACCTCGGCCCCTTGCGCTCCACGGTCGTGCCGAGCACGGCCGCCGAGAGCCCGAGCATCACGATGCCGAGCTGGAAGGGCAGAGCCGACTGCGTTCCCGTGATACCGAGAGATTTCTCCAGCGGCGTCTTGAAGACGCTCCAGGCGTATGCCTGACCAATGGAGAGATGAATCGCCAGTGCTGCGGGCGGAACGAGCCAGCGGTTCCATCCGGGAGGCGCGACTGTGCGTTCGCGCGCTAAGAACCCCACTTTATCCCCAACCGTCACCAAAAACGCGGACCGAACGATCCTAGGCCAGGTGTACACGTGCGACAACGGTCTGGACCTGTCGAACGGGAGTCGAACACTGTTGCACGTGGCGCAACGTCCGGCCACCGCAACCAAACCGTTGTCGACCCCCACCATTTGAGACGAATGCGTGTCCGGTTTCGACCGTTTCCGGGGCCCCGGCCGCGTTGACTGCACACGTGAGGGAGCTACAGTGAGCGCCGCACGCAGGAGGGCGGAGTCCATGACCAAGGCGATGTGGTCGCCTGGAGAAACACAGCACGAGCATCGGGAAATCCGGGGTTTCGCGTCGTTCGACGACCCGGACACCCTGTCGTACGTCGATTCGAACGGCAAACCGAACTTCGTGCTGATTCAGCAGACCGACGAATTCCGCGCGTTACGTCGGCGACTCACCACGTTCATCTTCCCGATGACCGTGTTGTTCCTCGCCTCCTACTTGACCTTCGTGCTGCTGTCCGCATATGCGAAAGACTTCGTCAGCACCAAGGTCGTCGGAGTCGTCAACCTCGGGATCCTGTTGGGTCTCGGACAGTTCGTGGTGTCCATCGTTATCACGCTCTCGTACGCGCGCTTCGCCAAGCGCAGGCTGGACCCGCAGCGCAAGGCACTCGCCGAGAAGACCGGGGTCGAGGAGTAAGGCATGCCCACCACCGGCAACCCGGTGCTGAACCTCAGCGTCTTCGGGGTGTTCGTCCTGATCACCCTCTACATCGTCTACCGGGCCTCGAGCCGGAACCAGACGGCGTCGGACTACTACGCCGCGGGCAGCTCGTTCACCGGCGCCCAGAACGGCGTGGCGCTCTCCGGTGACTTCCTGTCGGCCGCGTCGTTCCTCGGCATCTCCGGCGGTATCGCGGCGAACGGCTACGACGGCTTCCTCTACTCCGTCGGCTGGGTCGTCGCGTGGCTGGTCGGCCTGCTGCTGATCGCCGAGGGACTGCGCAACACCGGCCGCTTCACCGTCGGCGACGTGCTGGCGTTCCGGATGCGGCAGCGCCCGGTCCGCGCGGCCGCCGCGAACGCCACGCTGGTGATCTCCTTCTTCTACATGATCGCGCAGATGGCCGGCGCCGGCGGCCTGATCGCCTTGCTGCTCAACGTGTCCTCGAAGACCGGTCAGGCGTTCCTGATCGCCGTCGTCGGCATCGTCATGGTGTTCTACGTGCTGGTCGGCGGCATGAAGGGCACCACCTGGGTGCAGATCATCAAGGCCGTCCTGCTGCTGCTCTGCGTGACGCTGATGAGCATCTTCCTGCTCGGCAAGTTCGGCTTCAGCCTGTCCGCGATCATGGAACAGGCCACCGAGCACAACAAGCACGGCGCCGCCGTCCTCGACCCCGGCGTGAAGTACGGCATCAGCACGATGTCCAAACTGGACTTCGTGTCGCTCGCGCTGTCGCTGGTGCTGGGCATCGCCTCGCTGCCGCACGTGCTGATGCGCTTCTACACCGTGCCGAACGCCTCGGAAGCCCGCCGTTCGGTCGTGTGGGCGACCTGGACGATGGTCATCTTCTACCTGTGCACGCTGGTGATCGGCTTCGGGGCGATGGCACTGGTCGGCACCGAGACCATCGCCGCCGCACCGGGTGGCGAGAACTCCGCCGCGCCGCTGCTCGCGTTCCGGATCGGCGGCGCCGTCCTGCTGGGCATCGTGTCCGCCGTCGCGTTCGCCACGATCCTCGCGGTCGTCGCGGGCCTGACGCTGGCGGCGTCGGCCTCGTTCGCCCACGACGTGTACGCGAACGTGATCAAGCGCGGTGGCGCCGAGCCCCGGAAGGAGATCCGCGTCGCGCGCCTGACCGCCATCGTCGTCGGCGTGCTGTCGATCATCGGTGGCATCGCGGCGAACGGCCAGAACGTGGCGTTCCTCGTGTCGCTCGCGCTGGCGCTCGCCGCGTCCGCGAACCTGTCGACGATCCTCTACACGCTCTTCTGGCGGCGCTTCAACACCACCGGCACGCTGTGGAGCATCTACGGCGGCCTCGGCTCGTGCCTGATCCTGATCATCTTCTCCCCGGTGATGTCCGGCCACACGACGTCGATCTTCCCGGACATCGACTTCGCGTGGTTCCCGCTGGGCAACCCCGGTCTGGTGTCGATCCCGTTCTCGTTCCTGTGCGGGTTCCTCGGCACGATGTTCTCCAAGGCGGAGCCGGAGAACTCGACCAGGGCGGCGGAGATGGAAGTCAGGGCGATCGCGGGCCTGGGCACCAGGTCCTGAGCTCTCGATGAAGGGCTCCTTCATCCACCCCAGGTGGATGAAGGAGCCCTTCATCGTTTGGCCAGGGTTCTGACCGCGTCAGCCGGGGATGAGCCCGGCTTCGTGCGCGATGATCGCCGCCTGCACCCGGTTCCGGACGCCCAGCTGCCGCAGAATCGTGCTGACGTACACCTTCACGGTTCCCTCGACGACGTGGAGCTGACCCGCGATCTCGGCGTTGGACAGGCCCGCGCCGACGAGGCCGAGCACCTCTCGTTCGCGCGCCGTGAGCGCCTGGACCCGTTGTGCCGCACCGGGCCGAGGCCGGTTCTTCGCCAGCTGGTCGACCACTCGCCTGGCCACCAGGGGTGACAGGTAGGCGGCGCCGGTGGCGACGGCCCGCACGCCCGCGATGATCTCCTGCGGGTCGCCGGTCTTGAGCACGAACCCGGAAGCGCCCTCCCCCAGCGCCCGGCTGATGTACCCGTCGTCGGCGAACGTCGTCAGCACCAGCGTCCTGGTGTCCGGGTGGTGTGCGCGGATCAGGTTGGCCGCGTCCAGGCCGTCGAGGCGCGGCATGCGGATGTCGAGCACCGCCACGTCCGGGCGGTGCGCCGCGACCAGCTCGACGGCCTCGCTGCCGTTCTCCGCCTCCGCCACCACGTCGACGTCCCCCGCGGTGGCGAGCACGGCCCTCACGCCGAACCGGACCACCGGCTCGTCGTCCGCGAGCACCACCCTGATCAACCGCGCCTCCTGACGAGCCACTGCTTGTAGACGAGCCGATCATCCCGGAAGCAGAGCTGGTGCAGGTCGTGCCGGTCGGCGTCGAACGGGTTGGCGTGCGTGCTGTAGTACCGGCATTCGGTGCCGGCGGGCGCGGTGACGCCGAGCGGGTTGTCGACGCGGGTGCGCAGGGGCAGGTCCAGGTCGTCGTCGTCCTGGCCGAGCTGCGCCCGTGCGAACTGCTCCGGGCTCAGCACCGACGTCGCCGCGTCGAACACCATGTAGCCGGGCACGCCGATCGCGATGCCGGCGCAGACCGCGGACGTGATCAGCATCGTCCTGCGCGCGCTGCGCCGGATCTCCGCCTCGGTGCTCTGGCGGCGCACGTGCGTGGGAGTGGTGCGCGGCAGCGGACGTTCCGGCAGCTTCGCGCGGACCTCGAACCCGCCGTCCAACGGTGCGGCGTCGAACCAGCCGCCGACGAGCGCGACGCGTTCGGCGAGGCCCACCAGGCCCTTCCCGCTGCCGACCGCGGGCGGTTTCGGGGCCGGGCCGTTGGTGACGCGGAGGTCGAGGTTCGCCGCGAGCTCGACGGTGACCTTCGCGCCGGGAGCGTGCTTGATCACGTTGGTCAGCGCTTCGGCGACGACCCGGTGCACGGTCCTCGCGATGATCCCGTCGATCGGCTCGGTGCGGTCGTTGACCAGCTCGACGTCGAGGCCGCTGCGGTGGACGACCTCCTCGATCGTCGTCACGGGTTCGTCCTCGTCGGCGCGCAGCACCTGCATGACGTCCGCGAGCCGTTCCGCGGCGGCGGTGACGCTCGTCCGCGCCGTCTTCGCCGCCTCCCGCTGCCCTGCCGTGAGCGTCGGTTCCAGCTCCAGCGCGCCGACGAGCAGTGCGGCCCGCGCGAGCTCGTGACCGACCAGGTCGTGCATCTCACCGGCGAGGCGGGTGCGTTCGGCGTTGCGGGCGTTGTCCACGTCGCGTTCGAGCAGGGCCGCGTGCTCCCAGCCGACGTTGAGCAGCTCCGCGTACCGCCGCCGGAACCTGCCGACCGCCCACGGCACCACACCCAGCACACCGATGCCGGACGTGACGGCGAGCGCGGTGTCCGAACCGCCGCGTACGGTCAGCGCCACGACGACACCGGCGATCTCCGCGACGGTCAACGCGATCGCGCCGGCTCTGGGGTCCTTCGCGTGCCGCCCGGCGAGGAAGCTCGTGATCGCGAGCGCAGGCGCCGGCGCGAGCACGCCGGTGGCGCTGTCGAACTCGACCCGCGCGAGGTAGCAGACCAGCCACGCCCCGAGCGCGAGCCCCAGTGCGACCGCGGGACGTTTCCGCACCACCACGAACGCCAGCGCGAGCACCGCCAGGTCGAGCGCGACCTCCCAGCCGGAGAGCCGGCCCGGCCGCGAGGTCAGCGCCGCGGCCACCACCGGCACCGCCGCGCCCACCCACAAGACCAGCCGCACCCACACGGCACCCATCATCCCAGCCGGGTCAGCACCACGGTCGGCGCGTCGTCCTCGACCCGCTTCTTCTTCAGCAGAACCGCGATCACCCACGAGACGAGCGCGCCGAGCAGCAACCCGGCCAGCACGTCGTGCACGTAGTGGACACCGACGGCGACCCGTGAAGCCGCCGCCGCGACCGCGCACACCGCCGCCACCCAGCCGAGCGCCCGGTGCAGCGACCAGATCGCCATCGCGGACGCCCCGGCGATCACCGAGTGGTTGCTGGGGAACGACCAGTCGCCCGGCGGCGGGCAGTGCGCGAGCGAAGGCGCTGTGCGGCAGGGCCGGTCCTCCTGCACCGCGAACTTGACCAGTTCGCTGATCACGTACGCCACCGCCACGCCCGCGCCGGCGAGGACGGCGCGGAGCCGGTGCCGCAGCACGAGCCAGCCGAACATCAACACGAACACACCGAGCACCGCGTCGGTGCCGACCACCAGCCAAGTCACCCAGTCGAAGCTACCAAGTCCACACCGGACGCACCTCTGCCGATCGGAACCGGTCAGACCTTACTTTCGACAAGGTCGGCCTCCAGCTCGCGCACGATCGGCAGGACGTGCCTGCCGAAGTGCTCGACTTCTTCTTTGTAGTGCAGGAAACCCAGGAGCAGCAGGTCCACGCCCCGCCGCCGGTACTCCACGATCCGCTCGGCGACCTGCTCCGGCGTGCCGATCAGCTTCGTGCGGAAACCGTCGTTGTACTGCACGAGATCCTCGAACGACGAGTCCGCCCACATACCGCGCTTGTCCCCGGTCGACGGCCCGGCCTGCCGCACCGCGTCCCGGAACCCCCGCACTGCGAGAACGTCCGCCTTCGCCACGATCTCCCTGAGCGTCTCGCGGGCCTCCTTCTCGGTGTCGCGGGCGATCAGGAAGCCGTTCAGTCCAAATCGGACCTTCCGGCCGTTGGCCTGTGCGGCCGCGGACACCTCGGCGATCTGCTCGGAGACGCCGTCGAAGTCCTTGCCGTTCGAGAAGTACCAGTCGGAGACGCGACCGGCCATCGCGCGGGCGGCGGTGGAGTTGCCGCCCTGGAAGATCTCCGGCGTCCCCAGCGGTTTCGGCTTCAGGTCGTAGCCGTGCAGCCGGTAGAAGTCGCCCTGGAACTCGCCGGTGTCCCACGAGGCCCGCAGCACCCGGATGAACTCCTCCGATCGCCGGTAGCGCTCGTCGTGCTCCAGCCACGGTTCACCCAGCGCGGTGAACTCGCCCTTGAACCAGCCGGACACCACGTTGACCGCCGCCCGTCCCCCGGACAGGTGAGACGCGGTCGCGATGAGCTTGGCCAGCACGCCCGGTTGCCATAGCCCCGGATGCACGGCGGCGATCACCTTCAGCCGTTGCGTGGCCAGCAGCAGTGCGAGCGAGAACGACGTGGACTCGTGCTGGTAGGCAGCACCGTACGAAGCGAGATAACGCACCTGCGAGAGCGCGTACTCGAAACCGTTGTTCTCGGCGAGAACGGCCAGGTCGCGGTTGTACTCGTAGGACCAGTCAGTGCGCTGCTCAATGCCGCTCACCACGAGTCCGCCACTCACGTTGGGCACCCAATAGGCGAACTTCACTCCGTCTTCGCTCACCGAGCACTCCTCACCAAAGGCTGATACAAATAGAGAGACAAAACGCGAACCATCGGTGGCCGAGATAATCTTTCACCGATGTTCGCCTTTTCACCGAGCGTCAGCGTGCTGCGCCGACCGACTGAAAAAGAACACCACCGAGTGGCTTCCCACTCTTTGGTCAGCGCGTTGACAACATTGGTGGGCTATCGAGATCCTCAGCCACATGTGCATCGGTGTCGTCCTGGTGGGACGCCTTCACGTGGACCTGCGCCAGCAGGCCAGCGCACTCTGTCACGCTCACTGAGCATCCCTTTCCCGCATCAGCGCCTGTTTCTGCCCTGCGTCAGAAACGGCGAATTCGGCGTGCCCGAAACAAGGAGAAGAAGACTGCAATGCGATGGCGAAAAACTCTGGCCGGAACCGCGGTGGCGGTGCTCGCGGCCGGTGTGGTCACGGCGAGCGGGGACAACGCCCCCGCCTATGCCGATGTGCAAACGGTCGTCGACAGCAAGACGGCATCGGACGGCAAGCAGTACTGGGTGACGAACCACCTCACCCGTGAGGCGCAGACGTTGAGCGCCGGGCGCAAGAAGTGGCTTCTCGTCTGGGCTGGAGACGAGAACGTCGCCGACACGCTCGTGAAGGACCTGAAGAACCTGCCCGGTTCGCTGAGCGGTGGGCTCGGCAAGGTCACCAACGCGCTGCCGGGACCCGACTTCCTGGCCGTCATCGACGCGACCGAGGGCTCGCCGAGCTACGGCGAGGTCGTGAACACCGCGACCGTCGGCCCGCTGGTCGAGAACGAGCCGCACCACATGCAGTACGTGTGGCACAAGGGCGACACGGTCTACGCGGGCGCGCTGTTCGCGGCGGCCACCTACGCGTTCGACGTGAGCGCACTCCCGCAGCTGAAGCTCAAGGGCATCAGCCTGCCGACGAACACGCTCGGCGGGTCCGTGCCCGACGCCTACTGGACGTTGAAGGACGGCACGGCGTACGGCACCTACATGGGCGGCCCCGTGGTGCCGGGCCCGTACACCTACGCCAACGGCCAAACGGTGGTGGGCAACGGTTTCGCGGGCTCGCCCGGCGCGTTGCTGCGGTTCTCCCCGAACGGCGAGGTGCTGTCGCAGACCTCCGCCGCGACCCCGCAGGGCGACGACGAGAAGCTCTGCCTGAACCTGCCGCGGCTGGGCGCGCCGTCGTGCGCGAACCCGCACGGCATCCAGGCGCGCGAGGACCTGAACATCCTCGTGACGAGCGACTACGCCGAGCCGCGCAACATCATCCTCGACCCGGTCAAGGCGCCCTCGCCCTACCTGCGCCGCCCGACGGTCCGCACGTGGGACATCTCCGACCGCAACAACCCCCGGTTGAAGGCCGTGAGCTACCTGCAGAACGGCCCGCGCGCCGACGCCGACGACCCGCTGCACCAGGAGAGCCGCGCGGTCATGGAGACGACGGTGACGAACCTGCCGGGGCACAAGGGCGCGTTCGCCCAGACCATGCAGGGCGGCGCGGTGCACTACACGCCGGACATCACGGCTGCCGAGCCGCACTGGTACGAGGTGTTCGACGACGGCTCGGCCGGCAAGGCGATCTTCGCGGGCAACGATTCGAACGGTGGCGGTTCGAATGGTGGCTGGATCCAGACGTCGCCGGACGACAGGTACCTCTACCGCGCGATCTCCGGACGGGCCAAGGGCGCTCTCGGCCCGAACGACCCCGGCACCACCGGTGGCGTGTACGTGCTGAACATCGAGAAGCTGCTGGCGGCGGGCACGAACTTCAAGTGCCGCATCGACACGCTCGCCGAGGCGCAGAACGGTGGCGGCGAGGCCGACTGCCCGACGCTCGCGGGTGCCGTCCCGATCAACCCCGGCACGCCCGCCGCCGGTCCGCACTGGGGCGCGTACGACAACTTCGAACTCAGCGGCGACGGTTACTACCACGAGGTCTCGTCGCCCAAGCGGCTCGCGGTGTCGAACTACTTCGTCGCGCGCACCGGCCTCGACGGTGACCACAAGGTCAACATCGTGAAGGTCGGCCCGGACGGTCAGCTCACGCTGGACACGTCGTTCAAGGACGAGTTCTCCGGTCAGGTCGGCATCAACTTCAACCGCAAGGACTGGCCGCACGGCCCGTTCGGCAACGCGAAGCCGCACTCGGAGCTGTTCGTGATCTCGGACGCGGACGTGAAGTGATGGATCACCCCCACGGAGGTTTCGACGCACCCGCCGACGTCTCCCCCTGGATCGTCGTGGTGCGGCTGGCACTGCTGCTCGTGTCGGCGCTGATCGCCGGCTCCGGGCTCGCGGTCGTGGTCCCGCCACGGCTGAGGGCCGCGAACTTCGCACTCGCGGCGCTCGCCCTGGGGCTCGTCACCGTGTCGCTGGTGGCGTTCGACGCGCACGTGCTGGGCGCGTTGGCACACGGGCTGCTCGTCGTCCTGGTGCCGGTGCTGCTCGGCAGGCCCGCGGTCCGGTGGGTGGCGGCGGCGCTGACGTTGCTGCTGGTGATCGAGACCTCCGTGGGGGACTCCGGCGTGCTGCTGGTGGCCGGCACCGTCTACGTGGCCGGTGCGGTCGGGTGGGTGGCGCTGGCGCTGGCGCCGGGTTCCCGGTTCCGGCAGCACGCGCTGTCGCTGGGCGTGGTGCTGGCGCTGGCGGGTGTCGTGCGGCTGGTGTCGTCCGGCATCGCGTTCGACCGCCGGGTGTACGAGACGCTGCTCGGCCTCGGCCTGGTCGTGGTGGTGCTGCTCCCCTTGGCAGCACTGGGGATTCGCCGGTACGGCACTCTTGCGGTCGCGGCCGGTCTGCTCGCGTGGAGCGGGCTCGCCGCGATTCCCCCGCCGCAGGAGCTGCCCGTGCCGGGGGTGCCCGTGCTGGCCTCGGCCGGGCGGGTGCCGGTGCTGATCAGCCCGCACCGGCCGGGGCGCAACCTCGTGCACTTCCCCGCCGGTGGCATGTCGGTCAGCGTCGGTGGCGTCGAGGTTCCGGCCGTGCCGCTCGCCGGTGCGGACGGCACGTGGGCGTCGGTCGACCTGCCTGCCGGTCGCGGCTCGCTGACCGTGCGTTCCGCGTCCGGCAGCGCTTCCGTCGAGTTCGACACCGGTACCGCGCCCGGTCCGGCACCGGACGCCGAGTGCGCTTCGGCGGCGTTGGGCGGCCTGATCGCGGGCAGGCGGGACGCGCTCACCTCCTGCCCGGCCGACGGTCTGTCCACCGAGGACTCCGACTCGCTGACGAAGCTGGTGGCGTTCTTGAAGAACAAGGGCGTCACCAGCGTCCGCATCGTCTCGGACTCCTCGCCTCGCGGTGTCGCCGCGGCCGCGCTGGTGGGTTCCGGACTGCCGGTGTCGGACTCGGGTGACGCGCTGGTCGTGCTGTCCGGCTGGTCGCAGGCGTACAGCGCGTTGTCGCGGGCCGGCGTCGAGCAGGCCGAACGCCCGGTCTACCCGCACGGCCTGTACGTGGCGCCGTGGTTGCTGACGTCCGCGATCGCCGGCTCGGTGACCACGCTGGCCGCGCCGCTGCGGTTCGACCCGCGGGAGCGGCTGCCGATCGGGTACGCGGTCGAGGTCGGCAACCGCTTCGGCGGCGAGAACCCGACCCCCGCCGGGTTCCGCTCGTGGCTTGGTGGCCGGCCCTCCGGTGACCAGGTCCAGATCTACGCGGTCGCGCAGGTGACCGCGATGCCGATGGGGCCGGACGAGGCGCACGGCCCCGGCATGCCCATGCAGGAAGAGCTTGCGGGGCAATGGGTCCCGAAAGCCACCGTCGTACCGGTCAGCCCGGTGCTCAGCTGAAGGAGTTCTGCTGTGGTCGCTCAGTTCCTCACCTCGGAGACGCCGATCTGGGTCCTGCCGGGACTCGACCTGGGTTCGGTCCTCGACCCGGCCGTCGGCGTGCCCGCGGCCCTGGCGCCGATCTTCGAACTGCTCAAGTTCATCGGCGGCTGATTTCCCCACCACGAAAGGAAGTTCTCCATGAAGAAGATCGTCACGGCGGCTCTGCTCAGCGGTGCCGTGCTCGCCGGGTTCGCCTCGCCCGCGTTCGCCGACCCGGTCGTGGTCGACAAGCCGGACACCGGCGGGCTGACCGACAAGTGGACGACGGCGCCGCTCGGCGTCCCGGTCTTCGGCCTGATCGAGTCCGTCGTCAAGGCCCCGAACCACATCATCCCCAACTAGTCGCTTGAGGAGATCCCGGTGACGACGCAGTACTTCCCGACATCCTGCGCGGCCCCCGTTCCCGCCCCCGAGGAACCGGTCCGCACCGTCCCGCTCGTCGTCGCCGGGCTCCTGGCGGTCGGCCTGACCTGGTTCGTCTGGGCCTCCTACGGCGCGAAACAGGGCGTGCTGCTCGCGCTCGGTCTCGCGCTGGGCCTCGCGTTGTTCCACTCCCGCTTCGGTTTCACCTCCGCGTGGCGCCAGCTGATCGCCGTCGGCAACGGCGAGGGTGTGCGCGCCCACACCGTGCTGCTCGGCACCGCGGCGACGCTCATCACGTTGATCATCTCGACCGGCTCCGGCCTGTTCGGCTCCGTCCCGAAGGCCGTCGGCACCCCTTTGGGCCTGGCGTTGCTGGTGGGCGCGGTGCTGTTCGCGATCGGCATGCAGCTCGGCGGCGCCTGCGCGTCGGGCACGTTGTTCGCGGTCGGGTCCGGCCAGTCCACGATCGTGCTGACGCTCTTCGGTTTCGTCGCCGGGTCCGTGTTCTACACCTGGGCTTTCCCGCTGTTCGACGGCTGGCCCGCGTTCCCGGCCGTGGTGCTGTCCGAGCACGTCGGCTGGTGGGGTTCCTGGCTGATCACGATCGCCCTGCTCGGCCTCATCGTGCTCGCGACCCGGCTCGTCCAGGCCCGTCGCACCCCACCGCCCGTGGACGTCGTGCCGACCGCGCGTGGTTTCGCCCGCGTGGCCCGCGGCTCGTGGCCGCTGCTGGCCGGGGCGGTGGTGCTGGGCGTGCTGGCGGCGGCGGTGTTCCTGGTGTCGGGCGGCATCTGGGGCGTCACGTTCGCGTTCGCGCTGTGGGGCGCCAAGATCGTGCAGCTGCTCGGGCTGCACCCGGAGACGTGGCAGTTCTGGCAGACCCCGGCCAACGCCAAGGCGCTCGCCGCTCCGATCTGGACGGACAAGACCTCGCTCACGGACATCGGCATCATGATCGGCGCCGCCATCGCCGCGGCGGCCGCCGGGGCGTGGAAAATGCACAGCACCATTCCGTGGCGCACGGCACTGGCCGCCGTGCTGGGAGGAGTGCTGATGGGCATCGGAGCCCGGCTCGCCGGTGGCTGCAACATCGGCGCGTACCTCGGCGGCATCTCCGTCGGGTCGCTGCACGGGTGGCTGTGGGGCGTGTTCGCGCTCGGCGGCACGTGGATCGGGCTTCGGCTCCGGCCGTTGTTCGGGCTCGCGAACCCGAAACCGAGCGACTCGGTGTGCTGATCCAACGGGCGGCCATCGCAGGAGTCCAGGTCCTCGGCCTGGCCGTGTGGTTCTCGATGTCCGCCGTCGTCCCCGCGCTGCGGCACGAGTGGGGCATCAGCGCCGGCGCGGCGGTGTGGTTGACCGCGTCCGTGCAGCTCGGGTTCGTCACGGGCGCGGTCGGGGCCACGGTGCTCAACCTGGCCGACCGCGTCCGCCCGCACCTGCTGCTCGCGGTCTCCGCAGCGGCGGGTGCGGCGCTCACGCTGGTGCTCGGGCTCACCGCGGACGGGCTCGCGTCCGCGGTTCCCCTGCGGTTCCTGACCGGCGTGGCGCTGGCCGGGGTCTACCCGGTGGGCATGAAGCTGATGGCGTCCTGGTCCGAGACCCGCAACCGCGGCCGGGCGCTGGGCGTGCTCATCGGGGCGTTGACGCTCGGCAGCGCGCTCCCCCACGTGTTCGGGCAGCTGCCGTGGCGCGCGGTGCTCGTGACCGCCGCCGCGATCGCGTTCCTCGGTGCGCTCACGGCACTGCTGTTCGTGCGGCCGGGGCCGTTCCTGAACGCCACCACCACCCAGCTCAACCCGCGCTACGCGGTGCAGATGTTCCGCGAGCGCAAGCCGCGGCTGGTGAACCTCGGCTACTTCGGGCACATGTGGGAGCTGTACGCGCTGTGGACGTGGCTGCCGACGTTCCTGCTGAGCTCCCGCGCTCCGGTCGGCCTCACCGTGTTCCTCACGATGGGCGTGGCCGGGTTCACCGGCTGCCTGATCGGCGGCTGGGCGGCGGACCGGTTCGGCCGCGCACCCGCCGCCGTCGGGGCGCTCACGGTGAGCGGACTGTGCTGCCTGCTCTCGCCGCTGGCCTGGGGCACGCCGCTGCTGGTCGCGTTCTGCGCGGTGTGGGGCGCGTCGGTGATCGCCGACTCCGGCGTGTTCAGCGCGTCGCTGAGCGAGGTCGCCGACCCGCGCTACGTCGGGACGGCGCTCACCGCGCTGACCGCCACCGGGTTCGGGCTGACGGTGGTCAGCATCCAGCTCGTGCCGCTGCTCGCCGAGCTCGTGACCTGGCGCTACGCGTTCCTGCTGCTCGTGCCCGGACCGGTGGTCGGCGCGCTCGCCATGCTCAGGACCAGGTCGTAGTAGCCCTCGGGGTTGTCCGCGCCGGACCGTCCGTCGATCAGCTCCCGCACGACGTCGCAGTGCCCGGCGTGCTGTGCGGTCTCCGCCACGACGCGCACGAGCAGGTGCCCGAACGTGGTCCGGCGCTTGTGCTCCGGCCACCACTCGACCGACGCCGGCGCGTCCAGCGGCAGCGCGGCGATCGAGGAATCGGTGTGCCGCCACGCCGCGCGGTAGAGGTCGAGGAGGTGCTCGCGGCTCTCGTCGGGCTTGGCCCACATGTCGCCGTTGTCCCAGATGGACTGGTCCTCGACCCACGGCAGCAACGGACCTGGGCGCCCGACGCTGTCGCCGAGGTAGCCGAACTCGATGCCGATCAGGTGCTTCACCAGGCCGAGCAGGTTCGTGCCGCTGGGCACGAGCGGCCGCCGCACGTCGTACTCACCCAGACCATCCAAAGAGGACACGACGGAGTCGCGCGACGCCTGCAGGTAGTGCTGGAGATCCTCAGCGATCATGCCCCGACACTAGTGCCGCCGGGCCACGACCTCAGCCGGTTTCGCGACGGTCTGCGGTGGCGGCGGCTGCACGTCCGGCGCGGTGCCCCACTGGCTGTACGCGGCAATGAGGTGCTCCTGCTGCCGATCGCCCGACGGCAGGTTCTGCTCGACGCGGACGACACGGCCCTCGTCGTCCTCCTCGACGACGAGCCGCACGGGCCCGTCCACGTAACCGCCGGACCTCGGCACGCCGCCCGCGGTGAACACGTAGCGGTCGTCCTCGTGCTCGACCAGCCGGACCGTCCTGCGGTCGATGTCGCCGAACAGGTTGCCGGGCTGGTAGTCCTTGCCCGCCATCGACAGTTCGACCGCGTACGGACCCACCCACGGCGCGTCGTTGAGCCCCATGCTGGAGAACGTCCTGCCGGGCGGCATGGTGAGGTCGCTGTGCTTCAGGTAGCTGGTGCCGTCCACGGTGATCAAGCGGTAGTCGGTGGTGCGGTACCGGTCCTCGAAGTGCGCGGTGACGTCCTCCTGCGTGGTGCCACCGCCACTGCTGACGTGCTGCACGCCGGCGTAGGTCCGGTTGCGCGGGTCCTTCCCCTCGACCTCGATCGTCACGTCGAACCGCACCGACTGGTACTTCTGCACGGCCCACTGCCACTGACGGAACAGGACCGCCGGGTCGGACGAGGCCGCCGAGCAGGCGGTCAGCACGAACAGCAGGCACAGCGCGGGACGCATGCGACGAGTTTCGCAAAACGCGTCGCCCCGGCATGCCGGAATGAGAAGGTCGGGTACGTGCAGAAACTGATCATCGCCGCCGCGCTCGGCGCCACCCTCGTCGCCACGGCCGTCCCCGCGTCAGCCGGCACCCACCGCGTGGACGCCGCCGCCGGGTGGCTGACGAGACAGATGGCCGACGGCGAGCGGATGGAGACCGAGTTCGGTGGCGTGAAGTACCCGGACCAGGGCCTGACCATCGACGCCGTCTTCGCGTTCGCGGCCGCCCGCACCGCGCGCGAGCACTCCGACCGCGCCATCGCCTGGCTGGCCGAGCCCGACGTGCAAGGCGCCTACCTGGGTACGAACGGCGAGTCGTACGCCGGTGCGCACGCCAAGCTCGCCGTCGCGGCCAGGGTGAAGGGCAAGAACCCGAGGAACTTCGGCGGCACGGACCTGATCGCCGGCCTGAAGGCGTTGCAGGCACCGTCCGGCCGCTTCTCCGACCGCTCGCAGTTCGGCGACTTCTCCAACGCCTTCACCCAGTCCTACGCGCTGATCGCACTGGGCAAGGACATCAAGGGCGCGGACTACCTCGCGAACACCCGGTGCCCCGACGGCGGTTTCCCCGTCACGTTCGAGAGCTCGCCGTGCGTGAGCGACGTCGACGCCACCGCCCTCGTCGTCCAGGCGCTGCGCACGCAGGGCAAGCCGACCGCGAACGCCGTGACGTGGCTGGAGTCCAGGCAGCAGGCCGACGGCGGGTTCCCGAGCGCGCAGGGCGGTTCGAACGCCAACAGCACCGGCCTCGCGGCCCAGGTCGTCGGCGCCCGGTCCGCGGCGAACGCCCGCGACTACCTGAAGTCACTGCAGGTCTGCGACGGACCGGAAGCGGGCGCGATCGCGTTCGACGCGGGCGGTTTCAACAAGGCCAGCGCCCCGCGCGCGACCACGCAGGCCGTGCTGGGGCTGACCCGCGCGAACCTCGCGACGCTGAGGGCCTAACGGCTCCACTTCTGGTTGCTCTGTCCGGTGCAGGTCCACACGATCAACCGCGTGTTGTTCGCCGTTCCCGCACCGGACGCGTCCAGGCACAGCCCGGACTGCACACCGACGATCGTGCCGTCGCTGTTGAACCGCCACTGCTGGTTCGTGGCACCGTGACACGACCACGAGACCACTTTGGACCCCGGCGAGGTGCCCGCCGCGTCGAGGCAGCGGTCGCCGAACACCCGCACCTCACCGTTCGGCCACGACGTCCACAGCTGGTTGGCCGCGCCGTGGCAGTCGTAGAGGATCACGTTCGCGCCGGGCGCGGTGTTCGGCCCCTCCACGTCCATGCACCGCCCGGACCCGTTGCCGCGCAACGAGAAGGTGCTCGACGGGATCGGCGTGCCACCGCTGACCTTGAACACCGCCACGTCGTGCGCGGGCACCGAGGCCGACAGCGAGCTCACGGTCGCACCGGTCCACTGGTCGACGACCGTGAACCCGTCCCCCTGCAAACCGATCTCGGCGAACGACGCGCTCAACGTCGTGGACGCGGTGCCGCGGTTGAACAACCCGACGGCGACCGAACCGTCCTGCAGCGGCTTGACGTAGACGTTGTCCCGCACCCGCCGCCCGCCGGCGCCCAGCGGGTCCTGGTTGATCGCGATCAGCCGGGAGTTCCGCAGCAGGGCGCTGATGTCCGGGGACATCGAGCGGATGTCGTTGCCCGCCATCAGCGGTGCCGCCATCAACGCCCACAGCGCGAAGTGCGACCGCGACTCGGTCGGCGTCAGCCCCGGCCGTCCGGCGACCAGCATGTCGGGATCGTTGAAGTGCCCAGGACCCGTTTGCGCCGCAAGGGGTGCGGTGACGTCGAGTGCGTTGACGACACCCATCGGGTAGCTGTTGGTGTTGCCGTTCTGCCAGATGTCCAGCACGTCCTCGGTCGTGCGCCAGAGGTCCGCGACCTGGCCCCAGTTGTAGTCGTCGCCGGTCACGGCGTGGTAGCTGTTCGGGTTGATGCTGAAGACGATCGGCCGTCCGGTGGCGCGCAACGCGTCGCGCATCAGCGAGAACCGCGCGACCTGCTCGTCACGGGTGCCCTCCGGCGAGCACCAGTCGTACTTCAGGTAGTCGACGCCCCACGAGGCGAACGTCCGCGCGTCCTGCGCCTCGTGCCCCGCGCTGCCGGTGGAACCGGGGTAGGCGTTGCCGCGCTGGGCGCACGTGCGGGCGGTCGGCACCTCGTAGATGCCGAACTTCAGGCCGCGTTCGTGCAGGTAGTCGCCCATCGCCTGCATGCCGCTGGGGAACCGGTCCGCGGACCCGCGCAGCGCACCGGAGGCGTCGCGCTCGGGGTCGAACCAGCAGTCGTCGATCACGACGTACTCGTAGCCCGCGTCCCGCATGCCGCTCGACACCACGGCATCAGCGGTCTCGTGGATCTTCGACTCGCTGATGTCGCAGCCGAACGTGTTCCACGAGTTCCAGCCCAGTGGTGGCGTCGGCGCGGGCTCCTGCGCGGTCGGTGCGACGAGCAGGGAGGCGAGCAGGGCACCCACGACCAGCATCGGTTCCCCCAAGAAGCGAAGATTCTTCACCTTAGCCACCGGCACACCTCGTGGAAACGACTCGGACCAGACCGAAGCTCCACTTTCGGCTGAGTCACCCACAGTGACACCCAGGTCAAGCCCTGATCGCTCAAGCGGCGCTCGAATTTCACCGGAGCAGCCGCTCGTCTAGGACACAAGCTGACCTCAAGCGGTCATACAGTCCTTCATGTCGGGACAAACGAGCGAAGGACAAGACCAATGACCAGCACCGAGACCCTCACCGGCGAGCGCGCGGACCTCCTGGAGACCATGCGGCAGCACCGCTGGTTCCTGACGTTCACCGCACAGGGTCTGACCGACGAGCAGGCAGCGTCGAGCCCGACCGTCAGCGCGTTGTGCATCGGCGGGCTGATCAAGCACGTCGCGGCGGTCGAGGCGAACTGGGTCAAGTTCATCGAGCAGGGCACCGAGGCCATGGCGCACGACCCCGAGTCGACCGACTACGACAACCACGAGGCCAACTTCCGCATGGCGCCCGGCGAGACGCTGGAGAGCATCATCGCCAGGTACCACGAGGTCGCGGCCCACACCGACAAGCTCGTCGAGACCGTCGACCTCGACCTCTCACACCCGCTGCCGTCCGCGCCGTGGTTCCCCGAGGGCAAGACGTGGTCGGCGCGGCGGGTGTTCGCGCACATCATCGCCGAGACCTCGCAGCACGCGGGCCATGCGGACATCATCCGCGAGACGATCGACGGCCAGAAGACGATGGGCTGAAGCGCGCGGCCTCCGTTGTCGATGAAGGGCGCCTTGTTCCACCTGAGGTGGATGAAGGAGCCCTTCATCCACCTCAACGAGCGGGCGACGCGCACCGGTTGTCGGCACGCCGGTCCGCTCAGGGCCGCGGTGCGCTGAAGGTCGAGAGGAACTGGTCCCGGAAGTCGCTCATCTTCGACACCGGGGCCGTCCCTCCCGGCCTGATGCCGTCGTCCCACTTCCAGGCCCCGACCTTCGCCAGCACGGCGGGGTCCTTGGCGACGACGGTGATCGGCACGTCCCGCGACGCTCCCTCCCCGGTCACCATCTGCGCCGGCTGGTGGTCGCCGAGGAACACGAACACCAGGTTCTCGTCGCCGTAGCGCTCCAGGTACGAGACCACCGACTCCAGCGAGTACGAGATCGAGTGGCCGTAGTCGGCGCGCACGGCGGCCGGGTCGCGGCCGAAGATCGACTCCGGCGGGTCGTTCGAGGACGGCATCGTGCGGTAGATCGAGCCGTCGCCGAGCTTGTCCCAGGCCACGGAGTCCGGGGTCGGCGACCACGGCGCGTGTGAGGACACCATCGGGATCGCCGCCATCAGCGGGCCCTGGGCCTTGGCGCGCTCGTTGCGCTGGAAGGACTCCAAGGTGAACTGGTCGGGTGTCGTCGCGTAACCGAACCGCGGTCCGGTGTAGCCGAGGTCCTGCGCCGCGTAGACCTTGTTGTAGTGGAAGAAATCGCCTTCCGGCCACGCCTGCGTGATGCCCGGGACGACACCCACCGAACGCCACGACGCCTCGCGGAACGCCCGCGGCAGCGTCAGCCGGTCGGAAGCCACGAGGTTGCGGTAGCGCTGCTGGTTGTCGATCCACAGCCCGGACAGCAGCGTCGCCTGCGCCATCCAGCTGCCGCCGCCCGCGGTCGGTGAGGTCAGGAACGCCGACTTGGCCGTGTACCCCGCCGCCTTCAGCCGGTCGTTGCCCTGGGCGAGCTTCGCGGAGACCTCGGGCAGATCGAGCGCCGTCTTGCCGTAGCTCTCCACGAACGTGATGACGACGTCCTTGCCCTGCAACGCGGACAGCAGTCCCGGCTGTCCGCGGAACGCGTCGACCGAGGCCTCCGCGGCGAACGCCTCCTGGTCGTGCAACCCCGCCTGAACGCGCCGCGCGTGGTCGACGACCGACGTCGCCGCCGCGTCCGAGTAGACCGGAACTCCCGGCACCGCAAGGGAAACGCACCCCACGACGGCCAGCGCCACCGCGCGGATCGCCGCCGGGCGCCGCCCCGCCGCCACGGAACTGAGGCGCAGCACGGAGATCGAGGCCAGCGCCACGATCCCGGCGACCAGCGCCACGGCGGCCAGCACGGCCAGCACCGAGGCGGCGCGGCCGAACGTCACGTCCACGAAGTCGACGGCGGGCACCAGCAACGGCCAGTCCAGGACCAGGTCGAACGGCCGGTACAGCACCATGTCGAAACCGATGTCCATGATCTTGACGACCGTGAACAGCCCCAGCGCGACACCGCCGGCGAGGGCGAGCGGCTTGCGGAACCGGTCCGGCACGAGCACCAGGACCAGCACGCCGACGAGTGCCTCCAGCGGCACCCGCAGGAACGCCTCGAAGGTGAACTTGTCCAGGTCGCTCGGTGCGATGAGCACGAACACCACGAACAGCGCCGCCAGGAGCGTGGCCGTCCGACGCAGCAACATCCTCACCGAGAATCCCCTTTCCTGACCTATGAGAGAAACGCACGGCGACCCGTGTGCGGTTCAACTGCACTACCATCGAGCCCGTGACCCGCCCGCACGTTCTGCTGAGCGTCGCCGTCAGCCTCGACGGCCACATCGACGATCGCGGGACCGAGAGGTTTCCGCTTTCCAACGCCGAGGACTTCGATCACGTCGACCGGATGCGCGCGGAGTCGGACGCGATTCTGGCCGGAGCCGAGACGTTGCGCCGCGACAACGCGCGGCTGCTCGTCTACAGCGACGAGCGGCGTGCGCGGAGAATAGCGGACGGCAAACCGGAGTTCCCACTGCGGGTCGTCGTGACCAGGAGCGGCGAACTAGATCCTGAGCTGCGGTTTTGGCACTGCGGCGGCGCCCGGCTGGTCTACACCAAGAGCGCGCGGACCACCGTCGGCCACCTGGCCGAGACGAAAATCTTCAGCAATTTCGGAGAAATCCTGGACGATCTGGGCGCGCGCGGCGTGCGAAAGCTCATGGTCGAAGGCGGCACGAGCATTCACACGGCGTTCCTGAGCGCGGGACTCGCGGACGAGATCAGGGTCGCGGTCGCGCCGATGCTGATCGGACAGGCGACGGCCCCGCGTTTCGTGAATCCCGCCGAATTCCCCGGCGGACCGGCCCGCCGATTCCACCTGGAGGACGTCACGAAAGTCGGGGACGTCGCGGTTCTCCGCTACTTCCCGAAAGTCACTTCCGCACCAGCTTGAGCAGGCCGAGGATCTGCTCGCGGCGGTAGACGGCGATCATCAGCGCCCACAGCGCGAAGATGATCGGCAGCACGGCTGCCTTGAAGCCGCCGTTGGTCACCAGGAAGAGCTCGGTGAGCGTCGCGCCACCCATGATCCCGACGAGAGCGAGTGCGGCGATGCCGCAGATCCGCGGGATCACCAGGCCGATCGCGGCGGCGATCTCCAGGACGCCGGTGAGGTAGCGGAACCACTGGCCGAAGCCGATGTCGTCGAACTTGGCGACGAACTGGTCGGTGAACAGCGCGTAGCCGCTCTGCACGAACGTGACGGCCAGAAGGATCTGCAGGATCCAGACGACGACGTTGCCGATCTTCGCCGCGGTTGAGGTCTGCTCAGACATGATGGGATCGTCCCACCGCAACACTGGCGTGACGCCACAGCCAGAGCACGTCGCGGCCGAACGACCACACCAGCGACGCCAGCGCGAGACCGACGAGCACGGCGGCGAACGGCAGCAGGCCCGAGGCCGCCACGACGAGGAAGACGCCCTGCACCGCGGCCACGGTCTTGCGCGCGTAGCTGGCCGGCAGCGGCGCGTTCATCCACCGGAAGCGCCACGACGCGGCGACGAACACGTACCGCATGAGGCCGATCGCGAGCACCCACGGCCCCATCTGCACGGCCACGTACGCGCTCAGCACCAGGATCAGGAACGCGTCGACCTCCATGTCGAACCGCGCGCCCAACGCCGACGACGTGCCGGTGCGGCGAGCGACCTGCCCGTCCACCCAGTCGAGCGACAACGCGACTGCCGCCAGCGTCACGACCAGGGCGACCGGCACGTCCTGACCAGCACGATCGGCCACCAGAGCGGTCACGGCGCCGACCATCAGGCCGCGGGCGAGCGTGACCCGGTCAGCGGGGCCGAGCGAGGCCGTGCGATGACGTTGCATGCCGTAGCCGAGGAACGCCCAGGTGGCGAACCCGTAGGCCAGACCGGCGGCCCAGCCGAGCGGACCGAGGCCGGCCGTGGCGGCGACCACGCCCAGCAGGACCACCTGGCCAGCAGCCCAGACGGCGGGCTCCAAGGAAACGCGGGGCCCCCGCGTTACCCACGAGGAAACGCGGGGCCCCCGCGTGCCGGGAGCAGAGGCGGGCGTCCTCGTGTGCTGAAGTGTGGTCATCAGGTGCTCCTGGTGGACTTCGTGCGGCGGAGGTGTTGTGAGTGACACGTACGGCGAGTGCCTTTTGGCTCAATGAATCCGGAAAAGGGGAAGTTCGGCCGGTCGCGCTGGCCGAACCGGGTCCGGGTGAGGTCGAGGTGCGCACGCTGTTCTCCGGCGTCAGCCGCGGCACGGAAACGCTCGTCTTCCGCGGTGGCGTGCCGGAGAACCAGTACGCGGCGATGAGGGCCCCCTTCCAGGACGGCGACTTCCCGTGGCCGGTGAAGTACGGGTACCTCAACGTCGGCGTCGTCGAACATGGCCCCGAACGACTGCGCGGGCGCACGGTGTTCTGCCTCTATCCACATCAGACTCGTTACGTGGTCCCGGAATCCGCGGTCACGGTCGTCCCGGACGACGTCCCCGCCGAACGAGCCGTGCTCGCGGGCACCGTCGAGACGGCCGTGAACGCCGTGTGGGACGCGCGTCCGTTGATCGGCGACCGGATCGCGGTGGTCGGTGGCGGCATGGTCGGGTCGAGCATCGCGGCGGTCCTCGCCACGTTCCCCGGCGCGCGCGTCCAGCTCGTGGACGCCGATCCCGCCCGTGAGTCGACTGCTCGGGCCTTGGGTGTCGGATTCGCCTTGCCGGACAACGCTCTCGACGGCTGCGACCTCGTCTTCCACGCCAGCGCGACCGAGCCCGGCCTCACCACCGCGCTCGGCCTGCTCGCGCCGGAGGGCCGCGTGGTCGAGCTGAGCTGGTACGGGGACCGCAAGATCGCGGTGCCGCTCGGCGAGTTCTTCCACTCGCGCCGGCTCACGATCCGCAGCAGCCAGGTCGGCGCGGTCGGCCGCCCGGACCGCACCTACGCCGAGCGCATGGCGCTCGCGCTCGACCTGCTCGCCGACGACCGCTTCGACGCGCTGATCACGGGACACAGCCCGTTCGAGGAGCTGCCGGACGTGCTGCCGAAGCTCGCCGACGGGACGGTTCCGGCGTTGTGCCACCGGATTGACTACCGCCACATTAACTACCCTGAGCACCATGTTTCCGAGTGACACCACGGTCGACGTCCGCGACCAGCGCGTGGCGGTGCTCCCGGTCGGCAGCACCGAGCAGCACGGTCCGCACCTGCCGCTGGCCACGGACTCCGTCATCGCGTGGACCATCGCCTCGGAGATCTCGAAGGCGCACGGGGTCCGGTTGCTGCCGCCGATCCAGTTCTCGTGCTCGCAGGAGCACGCCGACTGGCCGGGCACCGTCAGCATCTCCGCGCGCACGTTGATCTCAGTCGTCGAGGACATCACGGACTCTTTGCGGCGCAACGGTGTCACGAACGTCGTGCTGGTGAACGGGCACGGCGGCAACTACGTGCTGCAGAACATCGTGCAGGAGGGTGAAGGTCTGGCGCTCTTCCCCGGACGCGACGACTGGGCGTCGGCGCGGGAGAAGGCCGGCATCGTGACCTCGGCGTACAGCGACATGCACGCGGGTGAGCTGGAGACCTCGATCCTGCTGCACGCTCACCCCGATCTGATCAGGCCCGGTTACGAGACTTCCGACCACCTGGCGGAGGACCGGCGGCACATGCTCACCCTCGGTCTGGCGCCGTACACGGAGTCCGGCGTCATCGGGCGGCCCTCGCTCGCGTCAGCGCGCAAGGGCGAGCTCCTGCTCGCGGGCCTGGTCGACGCGTTCCGCCACTACCTCGACCTGTTCGGTCTTGGCACGGCGTGACGTGACCAGCACGATCGCGCCCGGCAAAGCCGCGATCAGCGCCAGCACGCCGTAGACGATGCCCGTGGTGAAGCCGTGCTGGGCGCCCAGCCCGGCGGCACCGAACGCCACCGCGAGGAAGGCCTCGCGCGGCCCGAACCCGCCGATGTTGACCGGGATCGCCATGATCAGCAGGGCCAGCACCACGACCGGCGCGAGCTGCGTGATCGTGGCGTCCGACCCGGCGGCGCGGGCGGCGACGACGAACATCGCCACGTAGCCGGCGACCGTGGCGACCGACAGGCCGAGCACCGCGGGCCACGTCTTCAGCGAAAGCAACCGAATGCCGTCCGCGAGCGTCTTCACGAGTAGCTGGCGCACCACCCTGACCCGCCAGCCGGCCACGACGAGCACGACGAGGCAGGTGAGGATGACCGCGACGGTGGTGCCGTTCAGCGTGAGGTCGAAGCCTGGCGACGGGTGCACGAGCAGCACCGCGAGCCCGATCCCGATGAGCACCACCTGCCCGGCGAAGCGTTCGAAGAACACAGCGCGCACACCACGTCCGACGTCGCCCGACTCACGCCCGTGGTTGACCGCGCGGTGCACGTCACCGAGCACGCCCGCGGGCAGCACGGCGTTGACGAGCAACGCGCGGTAGTAGTCGCTGACCGCGGTGCGCAGGGACAGCGACAGGCCGAGGCGGCGCGCGATGAGCACCCAGCGGCCGGCGCTGAGCAGCGTCGTCACGAACCCGATCGCCAGCGCGGCGACGACGGAGAACGCGTCGATCGCGCGCAGTCCGTCCAGGAACGCCCCGGTGCCCAGGCGCACGCCCATGGCCACCAGGATCGCCACCGCCAGCAGCAAGCGGAGCCACGGCCAAAGTCGCTTCATCACACAGCCCTCGGTATCGCTAGCAGGTCGACGTGGTGGACCACTGCGGAAGCCTCCGACCTGCGGCGCAGGTAGTCGTCAGCCTCAGCGGCGAGTGCGGGTTCCTGCTCGACGGCCGCACCGACCCAGCCCTTCAGCCACTCGCGCTGCAGGGCGTCGGCGTTCAGGCGCCACGGGCTCGAAGCCGTCCGAACCGAAGCGCCCGCTGCCACGAATGCCTGTTCAGCAGCGGCCGGAGCGTCCGGTCCGAGCAGCTTGCGCCCGTCCACGACGCGGCGCTGGTGAGCGTTGAACGCGTCCTGGTAGGCGGCGTCGAGCGGCTCGGCCGGGTCGAACTCGATCCGGCCTGCCACCGAGAGCGTGAACAGTGCGGGCACATGTGCTTCTACGCATGCAACCGCGAGAGCGTTCATCTCGTCAGCAGTGAGCAAGTCCAGCAGCGCGGAGCACGTGACCAGGTCAGCGCCCGCGAGGTCGGCGGCGGTGAGCTCGGTGAGGTCGCCCTCACGCGTCTCGGCGGTGACGTTCTCGACGGCGCTCATGCCGGCCTCCGCCAGCCCGAGCAGCCGGGGGTCGCGGTCGTGCAGCACCCAGTGCTGCACACCGCCGAGCCTCCCGGCGAGCCATCGTCCCATCGATCCCGTGCCACACCCCAGGTCACGGATCGTCAGCGGGTTTCGGTTCACCAGAGTTGCGCGGACCACGCCGACGAGTTCCGTCGAGCGTGCGTCGGCGTCCGCTTTCTCCCGCAGTGCCAGCCATTCCGGCGCGAAGGTCATGGCCGCAGACTAGCCAGCACCCTCCGCAGGTCCTCTGTGGATCTGTCCCATGTGGACAGATTGGCCCGTCGCGCGAGCGCCCGCGCCCGCAGTTCCGCACGGAATTCCTGATCTTGAAACCAGCGCGTCAGTGCAGCTTCCAACGCATTTTGATCACCCGGCGGAACCAGCAGGCCGCCGTCTCCGAGCGCGTCGGGAACGGCGCTCGCGATGACCGGCAGACCGCGCGCCAGCGCCTCGGTGACGACCATGCCGTACGTCTCGTTGCGCGACGCCAGCACGAACAGGTCAGCCGCGTCGTATGCGCTGGTCAGAGCCTCGCCGGTGAGCGGTCCGGGAAAGCTGACGCGATCGTCTTCCGGCAGCTGTCCGACGAACGGCCGGATCGGTCCGGCGCAGACGAGCCGCCACTCGTAGTCGACCCTCTGCAAGGCCCTGACCAGCAGGTCGTGACCTTTGCGGGGTGTGATCGAGGCAACGCAGAGGAGTTGGCTGACGCCGTCCGTGCCGCGTGCCACCGGTGCCGGATCGGTGCCGGGCACGACCACGTGCACGGTGTCCAGTCCGTGCCTGGCCCTGAGGTCGCGCGCGGCCGTCGGGCTGGTCGCGACGACCGCGCTCGCGGCCCGCAGGACCTGCCGTTCCTTCTCGTCGAGCAGCGCGGCGGTGGTGGGATCGAGGCCGGTCTCGTCGGCCAGCGGCAGATGCACGAGCACGGCGAGCTTCAGCCGCCGCGCGTGCGGCACGACCACCTCGGGCAGACCGCAGCCGACCAGGCCGTCGATCAGCACGACGTCGCCGTCCGGGATGCTCGCAAGCGTTTGCGACAACGCCGTGGTGTCGCTCGGACGCGGCCAGTCACCGGCGACGGCGAGGAGGTTCAGCCCCGCCCCGACCCGCAGGTCGTAGACGTTGCCGCCGCTGGGACTGGCCGGGTCGCCGACGTCAGCCGGCAGTACGAAGTGCACGTTCGTAGCTCGCCCACGCCACATGGGACTCGTGGAGTGTGACGGCGATCGCATCGATGCCGTGAGCGCCCTCACCCAGCGCACCCTCGGCGATCTTGTCCGCGAGCTGGTCCGCGATGTGCTTCGCGAGCCACTCCGTGGACGTGTTGATGCCCGCGAACTGCGGTTCTTCGTCCAGGTTGCGGTAGTTGAACACGGCCAGGACCTTGCTCAGCTCACTCGTCGCGAGTCCGATGTCGACAACGATGTTGTCCGAATCGAGCTCAACACGTTTGAACGTCGCGTCCACCAGGAACGTTGCTCCATGCAGACGTTGTGCCGGACCGAAGACCTCGCCGCGGAAACTGTGGGCGATCATCACGTGATCGCGGACGGTGATGCTGAACAGGGTGACCTCCGCTGTGCGGTCGGGTTACGGTGCGACCTCGCACCCGAGCGTAGCTGCACGCTCGGGAGGCGCCGGGTGGACGAGGGGACCGAGATGTTCGAACAGGCCTTCAACGACGAGGACGTGGCGGAGTCCGACCTGGTGACCCGCCGTGGCACTTTCCGCGCAGTCGCGTTCCGCGCGGACGGCCACGAGCACATGGCGCTCGTCTACGGCAAGACCAAGCTGCGCGAGAACGTGCTGGTGCGCATCCACTCCGAGTGCATGACCGGTGACATCTTCGGTGCGATGCGGTGTGAGTGCGGCGAACAGCTGGACGCCGCCCTGAACACCATCGTGCGCGAGGGCAGCGGAATCCTCATCTACCTGCGCGGTCACGAGGGCCGCGGCATCGGTTTGGTGGCGAAGGTGCGCACGCACGTGCTGCAGGACGCCGGTCTGGACACGCTGGACTCCGCCACGTCGCTCGGGTTGCCCGTCGACGTGCGCGACTACTCCCCCGCCGCACGTGTGCTGCGCCACCTCCGCGTGCAGTCGGTGCGCCTGATGTCCAACAACCCGGACAAGATCGCGGCGCTGGAGAGCAACGGCATCCCGGTGACCGCGCGCGTGCCGTCGTTGATGGCGCCGAACCCGCACAACATCGCGTACCTGACGGCGAAGCGCGACCGGCTCGGGCACGACCTGCCGCAGGTCGACTCGTTCACGCTGCCGCACGCCCGCTGAGCGTTGATTTCTCCGAGTCCGGCGCTCAAAATGTGCCGATGCTGGCGCTGCGGGCCGGGCGTGCCTTCGACGGTGAGCACTCGCTCGCCGGACCGGTCACGGTCCTGACCGAGAACGGCGTCATCAAGGCGGTCGAGCGCGGCCATCCGGACGTTCCCGGTGCCGAGGTCGTCGATCTCGGCACCGCCACCGTCCTACCCGGACTGATCGACACCCACGTGCACCTCGGTGGTGATGGCGCGCTCGGCGCGCTCGACCGGCTTCCGGCCTACACCGCGCGGGAACGCGACGCGGTGATCGGGGAGAGCCTCGACCGGCAGCTGCGGGCCGGGGTGACCGCGGTCAGGGACCTGGGCGACCACGAGTGGTCGGTCGTCGAGCAGCGCGACCGGCACCGGCAGTGCGTTCTCGCCTCCGGGCCGCCCATCACCAGCGCGAAAGGCCACTGCTGGTCGATGGGCGGGGAAGCCGCCGGTGAGGACGAACTGCGCCGTGCCGTGCGCGAGCGGGCAGAGCGCGGAGTCGACGTCGTCAAGATCATGGCCAGCGGTGGCTTCACGACCACGGGCACCGCGGTGAACGGATGTCAGTTCACCGAACAAGAACTGCGTGTGGTGGTGGAAGAAGCCCACCACCACGGCCTGCCGGTGACGGCCCACGCCCACAGCCTCGACGCGGTGCAACGCGCCGTGGCCGCGGGTGTGGACGGAATCGAGCACTGCACGTGCCTGACGGACAAGGGCATCCACGTCCCGGCCGAGCTGATGGACGCGATCGCGGAGGCGGACATCTTCGTCTGCCACACGCTGGGAACCGTGGTGGAGCCACCGCCCCAGTTGCGGGAACTGTGGGCGAAGGTGGGGATGAGCTACGCCCGCAAGGTGGACACGGCGGGCAGGATGTACGACCGCGGCGTGAAAACCGTGGCCGGTACCGACGGCGGGATCAGTGCCGGCAAGCCGCACGGCATCATCGGGGTCTCCGTCGCCGACCTCGTCAAGGGCGGCGTGCCGAACGCGGCCGCGCTGGCCGCCGCCACGAGCCAGGCGGCGAGGGCGCTGAGCGTCAGCAAGGGCGTGCTGAAGCCCGGGTGGGACGCGGACATCATTGCCGTGCAAGGAGATCCCATGCGGGACATCACGGCGCTGCACAACGTCACGACCGTGGTGATCGGCGGTCAGATCGTGACGACCACCTCGCCGGCCGACCGTCGCGAGTAGACGTGCTCGATCGCGTTCAGGGCTTCGGACAACGGAAAAGTCCGGTCCAGCGCCGGCTTGACCGTGCCCGCCTCGATCATCACGCGCAGCTCGTCGTAGACCTCGCCGCGTTCGGCGGACATCAGCGGCACCAGCTTCTGCGACACGAACGGATCCGCCGAGCCGTATCTTCGTTGCACCACAGCCTTCACGCGTCTTCCTCCTCCGGGTACTGGAAAACCTCTTCGAGCGACACCCCGAACACGCGCGCGATCCTGAACGCGACCTCCAGCGAGGGCGAGTACTTCCCCTGCTCGATGGCGATCAACGTCTGCCGCGTCACGCCGATGGCCTTGGCGAGATCCGCCTGCTTCATCTCGCCGTGCGCGAACCGCAGCGCGCGGATGGAGTTCGTGACCTTCGTGGGCTTCACCGCAGTCCCCGCCGGTAGGCCGCGATCTTCGCCATCGAGCCGAAGAGCGCGGACAGCACGAAGCACAGGTAGAGCACGTTGGCGATCCAGAAGTGCGCCACCTCGAACATCGCCAGCACCATCGCCGAGATGCCGCCGATCACGACGAACGACTGACCGACGTGGTCGCCGAACCGGCCGATCTCGCGGTCCCGTTCGTCGACCCGCAGGCCGTCGTTGCGCGCGGCGATGCCGAACCAGACGCCCGACACGATGCCGGCGACGATCCCGAGCGCGGTCGTCCATAGCAACGCGCCGACGTACGGCGTCTCCGCCAACGGCCGTCCATCCATCCGGTTCAGGACGAGCAGCACGTACACGACACAACCGACCACGGCGGACACGGCCAAGGCCCATGCCCGCTTCTCCTCGACCGCCACGGCGCCGCTCCCGATGTCACAGAAACCTGACACGGGCAAGGTAAAAAGAATTGGACACGGTGTCAAACATCTTTGACTTTCGGCCGGACTTGACCGCCGCGTCCGTATGGCGGTCGACTACCGCCGATCGGACCCATTAGCGTGCGGCACATGCTCCGTCCGGTCCTTGTTGCGTGCGCGCTTGCCCTCACGGCGTGCAGCAACGCCGTGACGGCGGAACCACCCGCCGCCACGAGCTCACAGCCGTCGTCCTCGCCGTCACAGCCGCCGTCGCCCAAACCGGCCGCGGCCGTCACCACGCCCGAGGTCTGCGCACTGCCCGACAGCGGCTTCGAGTGCGCGTTCCAGAAGCGCATCAAGGACGCGCAGGCCTACGCCCAGACCAGGCCCGGTACCGTCGGCATCGTGCTGCGCGACCGCAAGACCGGGGCGACGTGGCGCAACGACCACGCGGGCGACATGACGTGGACGGCCTCCACGATCAAGCTCGCGATGGTGGTGAACCTCCTGGAGCGCAACCGGTCCGGCGCGATCACGCTGACCAGCGACGACCGCCGGTTGATGACCGCGATGCTGCACAGCTCCGACGACGACGCGGCCGACGCGTTGTGGAAGCGCTACAGCGGCACGACGTTCAACGCGGCGTTCCCGAAGTACGGCATGACCGATCTGGTGCCGCAACGGGGTTACTCGGCCGCCTTCCCCTACTGGGGCTTCCAGAAGTGCACGGCGAACGACCTCGACCGGCTGATCAACTACGTGCTCGACCGGGTGCCTGCGGACGACCGCGCCTACATCGTCGGGCAGATGCGCCAGGTCGGACCAGAACAGCAGTGGGGCGTCTGGGGACCGGACTCCGGCAACAAGAACGGCTGGTCCGAAGAGGACGGCGGCTGGGTGATGAACTCCGTCGGGTTCGTCGGCCAGGACGCGCGGTACACGGTCGCGATCATGAACAACCTCAGGGGCCAGGGCGGTTACGACGCCGGCCGCCAGACCGACACGGAGATCAGCCGCATCCTGTTCCGGTGACCGTCACGCCATCGGTTCGAAGTGGAACGAGCGGATGAAGCAGTCACGTGGCTGGTTCACGGCGAACAGCACGCAGTCGGCCACGGACTGCGCGGTCAGCACGCCGTCACGGGGTGCGTTGTCGTCGTTGTCGAAGTCCGGCGGGTACAACGAGATCATCCGGATGCCCTCCGGCCGCAGCCGTTGCGACATGATCTCCGCATACCGGCCCTGGCCCGCCTTGGCCGCGTGGAACGCCGCGTGCGCGATGTGCGCCGGATCACTGCGCGACTCGGCTTCCAGCGACACGATCGTCACGACATCGGCACGCTCGGAACGGCGCAACAACGGCAGGAAGCTCTCGGTCGCCAGCACCGTTCCCGCGGTGCCGGACAAGATCGTCCGCACGATCGCGTCGTCGTCCGCCTGCGACTCGGCGAGAAACGCCGCCCCGTTGTTGACCAGCACGTCGACGTGCCCGAGCAACTCCCCCACCTGCCCGGCACAACGCCGGATCGACGCGGCGTCCGTCAGGTCGCACGACAGCGCGTGCGCGCCGGGCAGCGTCGCGGAGGTGCGTTGCGCGGCAGCGAGATCACGTGCCGTGACCACGACCGTCGCGCCCTGTCGCGCGAACCCGCGCGCGATCGTGCGCCTGAAACCCCTGCCACCACCGGTGATCACCACGTTCACACCGGAGAGGGTGCAACCTACATCGCGCTGGAGGTCAAGTTGCTAGCGTGATGGCGACTTGTTCGACACTGGGGAAGGGGTCGCCGTGCCGGACCGGAGGGCACAACTCGAGGAGAAGATCCGCTCGTTCTCCGAGCAGGCCGCCAGGGCGGGTCAGCTCAAGGACAAGATCGCCGAGCTGCGCGGGCAGGCCCGCAGCGGCGACGGCTCGGTGACGGTCACCGTCGCGCCGTCGGGTGCGGTGCTGGGCCTGCAGCTCAGTCCCAACGCGATGAAGTACAGCCACACGCAGCTGCAGCAGGAGATCCTCGCCACCATCAGGGCCGCGACGCAGCAGGCCGCGCAGATGCTGCAGGAGACCGTGGTGCCGGTGCTGGGCGACCAGGCCGACCGCTTCAAGGAGGCGTTCAACGCCCACGCCGGCGTGATGCTGCCGGACGCGCCGCCCCAGCAACAGCAGCAGTACGCGCCGCCGCCCCAGCAGCAGTACGCGCCACCCCCGCCGCCTCCTCAGCACATGTCGAGGTCCGCACCGGGGAACCGTCCGAGGCCCGCGCCAGTCTCAGACGACGACGACTTCGGTGGCAACTCGATCCTGAGGTGATGGGGGAATGACGGGATTCCAGGTGCAGGGCGGTGCGCTGCTCGCGCACAGCTCCGGTTCGAAGGAGGCCGCGGGCCACTTCGGACAGTTGGCGACCCTGCTCGAACAGGCACGGGTGAGCGACGACTGCTTCGGCCCGCTCGGCGAGCTGCTCGCGTTCAAGTACTTCGAGGGCCTGCAGGAATGCCAGGACATGGCCAACAAGGCCAAGACCTTCCTGGAGGGCGTGGCCGAGCGCACCGAGCAGACCGCGCAGACCTACCGCGACGTCGAGGACGCGATCCACCAGGGCCTGCAGAAGCTGGGCTCCGGCGACGGCCCCGGCACGCTGGCCGACCTCAACAGCGCGGGTGACGCCGGCCGCAAGAGCTACCTCGAACAGAACGCCGGTTACGGCAGCTCGTGGGTCAGCTCGAGCGGCGACATCGCGCGGGCGAGCAGCCCGCCGGACGTCGCGATCGCGGCGGTCAACGCGCGCATGGAGCAGCTGCAGCTCGTGATGAGCCCAGGCAAGTCGTTCATCGACAACGGCCTCGGCTTCCTGATCGGCATCGTGATCAGCCCGATCGTCGAGTTCGTGCTCGAACCCGCGATCGGCGACCCGGAGCAGATGCGCAGCACGGCGACCGGATGGGGCAAGGTCGCGGACTGGGTGCAGTCCTCCGGCCAGCACGAGAAGAACCGGGCCGCCGCGACGTCGCAGCCGTGGACCGGCCAGGCGGGCGACAAGTTCCGCCAGCAGATGAACGAGTTCGGCGAGGGCACCGAAGCGTTCGCCAACGAGATCCGCGGCCTGCAGCAGATGCTGGACCTCGCCGCGGACCTCTTCGACGCGTTCGTCGAGACCTGCATCGACATCCTGCAGGAACTCGTGATGGGCCTGATCATCGAGTGGCTGGCCGCGCTGGCCGCCTCGTGGATCACGGCCGGCGCCTCGGTGGGCGCCGCGGGCGCCGCCACCACCGCCGAGGTCACCGGCACGATGGCGCGTCTGGGCCTGAAGGTCAAGCAGCTGCTCGGCAAGCTCATGCCCTTGATCAAGAGGCTCGAGGAGATGCTGCAGAAGCTGCGCAAGGGTCCGTTGAAGAAGCTCGTCGAGAAGGCCGAGGACCTGCGCAACGGCAACAAGGCAGAGAAGTGGCTGATGCGCAAGGTCGACAGCCACCCGCTGGCCAAGATCGTCACCAAGGCCGAAACCGAGATCAAGAGCGGGGCAGAGGCGGCGACGATGGCGTCGAAGACGGGCAACCGCTTCGCCGAGCGCTTCGGCGTGAACGGCGAGGGGGAGAAGGCACTGACGACGAACCTCGTCGAGTCGGGCCTGCGCATGGCGGGTATGGGCGGCACCTCGCGCGTGTCGACCGCGGCCTTCGACAGCGTCATGGAGAACGCGCCCGGCCTGGCGATGGAGCAGGGCATCAAGTACGGCTACAACAAGAGCCAGGACCCGTCCTCCGACGAGGAACGGGCTGAGGCCATGAACCGAGGATTCGAGTACGAGTGATCTTCTCAGCGCCACTCGGCCCCGGCCGCGTCGCCCGGCAGCACGTCTGCCAGGCCGGCGAGACCTTGCAATGGGCGATGTACCGGCGGACCTTCTACTATGCCGTCAAGGGCCTGGACCGGCTCGGCGCACCGAGTCGGTCGTTGCTCGCCAAGGGTATGTCGGCCGTGGGCAGTGGTGTGGCTGAGTTCACACTAGCGCTGACCGGTGGTGGCGACGAGTCCTCCGACAAGGCCCCCGACGCTGATCATCTGATCTTCGGACCGGCCGGTGACTCGCTCGCGGTCCGCACCATGTCGCGGTTCAAACCCGGCAGGCAAGAAAGGCTGTTGTGGGCGTTGACGTCCGAGCGGCTGGTGATCGCCGTTCGGGTCCAAGCGGCCGCTCCGGAACCGGAACCGGAGCCGAAGTCGTTCCTGGGCAAGGCGATCGAGTTCGGCAAGGACATCGGCAAGATCCTCGCCGACAACCGCATGAAGTTCGGCGACAACGTCGAGGGAGAACCGATCGACGTGCCGCAGTACCGGGTGGTCGTGGAGATCCCACGCGCGCAGATCGCAGAAGCCAGGCCGGACCGGGTGGTGCTGGTCGACGGCTCGGGCTTCGAGTTCCTGCTCGAACCCCCGGCGGTGTCCGAGAAGGACGCCGGAATCGTGCGGAAGGAACTGACCAAGCACTGGCTGCGCCGCGGCGAGAACCTGGTCCTCGGCCTGGCACCGGTCATCGGCTACGTGGGCGCCGTCGTCGCCGGTTCCCTGCACGTGCCGTGGACGGCAACCGGCCCGATGCCACCACTGGAGCTGGGCAAACTGCGCTGGCCGCTCCCCGCACCGCCGTCACCGCAGGACTGGCTCGACGACCCGACCCTCGGCTACTGGGTCGAGGCACCCGCCACGTCGAGCCTCGCGATGCAGTTCGCCGACCACTTCGCGTTCAGCCGCGGCAACGCGCGCCTGGCCGTGAGCGACCAGCGAGTGGCCGTGGTGTACCCGACCCACCTGTTCGAGGCCAAGCCTTCCAACGTCTTCACGACGTTCGCGGAGATCCCGCGCACCGCCGTGCGATCCCTGGAAACGGTCTTCACGGGCTGCACCCTGCCGGCGCATCCGGTCGTGCGGCTGACGTTCGCCGACGGCTCCCGCCTGCACCTGCGCCAACCCTGACCCCTCACGCCTGGTGCTCGATGAAGGGCGCCTTCCTCCACCTCAGGTCGATGAAGGCGCCCTTCATCGACCTGAGGCGCGCCTTGTCAGCGCGCGAGGTCGGGTACCTGCGCCACGAGGTCGTCCGGCGCGGACAACCGCCACGCCTCGAACACGAGCTCCGCGAGCTCGTCGGCCTCGATGCCCTCCAGGTACACCACGACCCACCCGAACCCGCCGGACGTGAACTGCTCCTCGAACACGTCCGGCCGTTCGGCCACCAACGCCTGCTGCTCGGACAACGTCTGCTTCAGCCCGACGGTCTGCGTGCGCGGCCAGTAGTAGCCGAACACCTTGCCCCGCACCCGGAAGGTGTCGTACTGCTGCCCGGACGAGCGCTTCGCCTCGGCGAGCCCGTCCACGATCCTGAAGAGTTCCTTGTTCGATGCAGCCACTGCCGACCCCCAAAGCCGAAGGCAGGCAGTATAAATCCGGCCGGTTCGCTCAGCCCTGCCGAGAGGCGGCGGCACTCAGGTGGCCGACGATCAGCGCCGCGTGGGACAGCGGAGTCCGCAGATCGTCGACGTCACCGTTGGTCGTGTAGTCGAGCAGGACGACGTCCGCCGACTCGGCCAGCTCGCGCAGCCGCGCCACTTCCTCCTGCAACCGGTTTTCCAGGACCCAGCGGTACGTCGGCAGGTAGATCTCGTGCCGGGCCGTGCGGTAGTCGAGCAGGCGGTCGCCGGTCAGGCCCGCGCGGTGACCGCGGACCTGACCGAAGCGGCGGACCGTGCGCTTCAGGCCCTTCATGGACCGCACCGAGAGCTTGGACGGGTCCACATCGGAGCTTTCGAAGACCTTCAGCGCCTGCCAGACGCCCTCGACGGACTCGCTGGTGGCGCCTGGCGACATCGGGACCGGGATCTGGCCGTGCGGGTAGAACGGGCTGAAGCGCACCCACGGGTCGGGGCCGCGGGAGGTCACGTCGACCACCAGCGCGTCCGGGCGGGTCACCTTGCGGCGCTTGCTCGCCACTTCGATCGGCACGGGTCGAGGATGGCAGACGGGCGTCAGCGGACGAGCTGGGGTTCGGCGGCCGGTGCGACGCGGCTGCGCTGGGTCAGGACCACGCAGACGACCACGACCGCGGCCGTGGCGAGGGCCGGCCAGCCGACCGGTTCACCGAGGACCAGTGCCGACCACATGAGGGTCAGGACCGGTTGGGCCAGCTGGATCTGGCCGATCTTGGCCACTCCGCCCGCGGCGAGACCCGCGTACCAGGCGAAGAAGGCCAGGAACATCGAAATCAGGGCCACGTAGGCGAACCCGGCCCAGACGACCGGGGTGGCGCGGGAGAAGTCCGCTGTGTACAGCGAAACCGGGATCGTCACGGGCAGCGCGACGACCAGCGCCCAGCAGATCGTGCGTGCGCCGCCCAGTTCGCGAGAGAGTGCGCCGCCTTCCGCGTAACCCAACCCGCACAACACGACCGCGATCAACAGGTAGGCGTCGGCGAGGCTGAGGGAACCCGAGAAACCGCCGCCGGTCGCCACGAACGCCAGCACGGCCAGCAGTCCCGCGCCGCTGGAGAGCCAGAACGCGGTGGGCGGGCGTTCGGAGGCGCGGACCACCGCCCAGATCGCCGTCGACATCGGCAGGACGGCGATCACGACGGCGCCGTGGGCCGAGGTCTGGGTGGTGAGGGCCAGCGAGGTGAAGAGCGGGAAGCCGATCACGATGCCCGCGGCGACGACGACCAGGCGGCGGAGCTGCGTCACCGACGGGAACGGAGCGCGGGACGACGCGAGGTAGCCGATCGCCAGGACGGCGGCCACCAGGGCGCGGCCGAACGCGACGAACCACGGGTCGAGGCCGGCCACCGCCAGGCGGGTCGCCGGGAGGGAGAAGCTGAAACCCAGCACGCCGAGCGCGCCGAGTGTTACCCCCGCTGGCACGATAACGTTACTCTTGGCTCTCATGAATGAGGATAACGCAGCCGTTCGCGTTATCGAGGACCTGAGAGCCACCGCACTGGCCGGGCGCGCGGGCGACCGGATGCCCTCGGTGCGTGACCTGATGACGAAGCACCGCGCCTCACCCGCGACGGTGCAGCAGGCGATCCAGCGCGTGGCGGCCGAAGGGCTGGTCGAGGTGCGGCCCGGGCGCGGCAGCTTCATCGCCCAGCGCACTCCGACCACGAGCCAGGACCTGTCGTGGCAGGCCGTCGCGCTCGGCGAGGGACGGCCGGGCGAGGACCTGGTGGCGAACCTCCTCGCGGTGCCGAAGGCCGAGGCCATCCCCCTGTCCAGCGGGTACCTCGACCCCGACCTGCAGCCGACGGACGCGCTGGGCGCCGCGCTCAGCCGGGCGGCGCGCCGGCCCGCCTCGTGGGGTCGTGTGCCGGTCGAGGGCAGGGAGGAGCTGCGCGCGTGGTTCGCGAAGGAGGCGGGCGGCGAGCTCCGGGCCGGGGACATGACGGTGTGCGCGGGCGCGCAGGAGGCGCTCGCGACGGTGTTCCGCGGACTCGGCGACCGCGGCGACGTCGTGCTCGTCGAGTCACCGACCTACCTCGGCGCGATCGCGGCGGCGCGTGACGCCGGACTCAAGGTGGTGCCGGTGCCCGCGGACTCCGAGGGGGTGCGGCCGGACCTGTTGCGGGCGGCGTTCGAACGGACCGGCGCGAAGCTCTTCTACTGCCAGCCGCTGCACGCGAACCCGCACGGCGCCGTGCTGTCCGGCGAACGACGGCCCGAGGTCATGCGGGTCGTTCGCAGGGCGGGCGCCTTCCTGGTCGAGGACGACTGGGCGCGCGGCTTCACGATCGACGGCAGCGCGCCGGCGACGCTCGCCGCGCAGGACGCCGACGGGCACGTCGTCTACGTCCGGTCGCTGACCAAGGTGGCCGCGCCGGGACTGCGGGTCGCGGTGATCGGGGCGCGCGGGCCGGCGGGCACCCGGCTGAAGAACACGCGGTCCAAACAGGACCTGTACGTCGCGGGTCCGCTGCAGGAGGCGGCGATCGACTTCGTGACGTCACCGGTCTGGCGCCGGCACCTGCGCACGCTCCAGCAGGCCTTGAGGGTCCGGCGCGACGCTCTGGCCCGCGCGGTCCGAGAGCACCTGCCGGAGCTCGAGGTCGCACGGTCGTCCGGCGGCCTGCACCTGTGGGCGGAGCTGCCGCAGGACGTGGACGACCTGGAGCTGACCGCGGCCGCGGCGGCACGCGAGGTCGTGGTGTTCCCCGGCCGGCCGTGGTTCGCCGCTGAACCTCCTGGCGGCTTTCTCCGTTTGACCTACGGCGGAGCGCCCGAGCACGTGCTCACCGAGGGTGTCCGGCGGCTGGCCGATGCGATGTCCGCCGTGCGGCGATGACCTGGTCGAGTGAATTGCATCGTTCGTTAACTTGACTCACTCCAGAAAAGACGGCAGGGTGGGTCCCGTGCCCACGGCCTTCGACTTCGAGCGCATGTTGCGTGGAGCGTCACTTCGGGTGACCGCTCCGCGGATAGCTGTGCTGTCCGCGGTGCACGAACACCCGCACGCCGACACCGACTCGATCATCGGTGTCGTGCGCCAGAACCTCGGCGCGGTCTCGCATCAGGCCGTGTACGACGTGCTCCGCGCGCTGACCGGAGCCGGCCTGTTGCGCCGCATCGAACCTCAGGGCTCCGTTGCGCGTTATGAGGCGCGCGTCGGGGACAACCACCACCATGTCGTGTGCAGATCCTGCGGAGCGATCGCCGACGTCGACTGTGCCACCGGCGCCGCGCCCTGCCTGGACGCATCCGACGACCACGGGTTCGTCATCGACGAGGCCGAGGTCATCTACTGGGGCACCTGCCCCGAGTGCACGACCGCCGCGAAAAGTTCCTGAACACCCGGAAGGATTCCCGTGTCCGACAGCACTGACGCCAAGGTGAGCGAGCTGAACGTGGAGGAGGCTGGCGGCTGCCCGGTCGCGCACGGGCGACTCAGCCACCCCACCGAGGGCGGCGGCAACCGCGACTGGTGGCCCAAGCAGCTCAACCTCCGGATCCTCCGCAAGCACCCCGTCCAGGCCAACCCCATGGGCGGTGAGTTCGACTACGGCAAGGAGTTCCTGACCGTCGACCTGGACGAGCTGGCGCGCGACGTCGACGCCGTCCTGACCGAGTCGAAGGAATGGTGGCCGGCGGACTTCGGGCACTACGGCCCGTTCATGATCCGCATGGCGTGGCACAGCGCGGGCACCTACCGCACGCACGACGGCCGCGGTGGCGCCGGCGCGGGCATGCAGCGCTTCGCCCCGCTCAACAGCTGGCCGGACAACGGCAACCTGGACAAGGCGCGCCGTCTGCTGTGGCCGGTCAAGAAGAAGTGGGGCAAGAAGGTCTCCTGGGCCGACCTCATGATCTTCGCGGGCAACCGCGCGCTGGAGACCATGGGCTTCAAGACCTTCGGCTTCGCCGGTGGCCGCGCGGACGTGTGGGAGCCGGACGAGGACGTGTACTGGGGCCCGGAGACCGAGTGGCTCGGCGGCGACGCCCGCTACAGCGGTGAGCGCGACCTGGAGTCGCCGCTCGCGGCCGTCCAGATGGGTCTGATCTACGTCAACCCCGAGGGCCCGAACGGCAACCCGGACCCGCTGGCCGCCGCCCGCGACATCCGCGAGACGTTCGGCCGCATGGGCATGAACGACGAGGAGACCGTCGCCCTCATCGCCGGTGGCCACACCTTCGGCAAGGCGCACGGTGCCGGTGACCCGTCGCTGGTCGGCGCCGAGCCCGAGGGCGCCACGATGGACGTGCAGGGCTTCGGCTGGATCAGCACGCACGGCACCGGCAAGGGCCGCGACACGATCACGTCCGGTCTCGAGGTCACCTGGACCCAGACGCCCACCCAGTGGAGCAACCTGTTCTTCCAGAACCTGTTCGGCTTCGAGTGGGAGCTCACCAAGTCCCCGGCGGGCGCGCACCAGTGGAAGCCGAAGGACGGCGCCGGCGCCAACACGGTGCCCGACCCCGAGGACGGCACGCTCAACCGCACGCCGATGATGCTCACGACCGACCTGTCGCTGCGCTTCGACCCGATCTACGAGCCGATCTCGCGCCGCTTCCTGGAGAACCCGCAGGAGTTCGCCGACGCGTTCGCCCGCGCGTGGTTCAAGCTGACCCACCGCGACATGGGCCCGATCCAGCGCTACCTCGGCCCGCAGGTGCCGCAGGAGGAGCTGATCTGGCAGGACCGCCTGCCGGTCCGCGACCACGAGCTGATCTCCGCCGAGGACGTGGCCGAGCTCAAGGCCAAGATCCTCGAGACCGGTCTCTCGATCTCGCAGCTGGTCAAGACGGCGTGGGCGTCCGCGTCGACGTTCCGCCAGAGCGACAAGCGCGGTGGCGCGAACGGTGCGCGCATCCGCCTGGAGCCGCAGCGCAACTGGGAGGTCAACGAGCCGGCCGAGCTCGCCCAGGTGCTGCGCGTCCTGGAAGGTGTGCAGGAGGCGTTCAACGCCGCGCAGACCGGCGGCAAGAAGGTCTCGCTGGCCGACGTGATCGTCCTCGGCGGTGCCGCGGCGATCGAGCAGGCCGCCAAGGCCGCCGGCCACTCCGCGGAGGTGCCGTTCCTCGCCGGTCGCACCGACGCCACGCAGGAGCAGACCGACGTCGAGTCGTTCGCGGTGCTGGAGCCCAAGGTCGACGGCTTCCGCAACTACGGCACCAAGGCCAACCCGCTGCCGTCGGAGTACCTGCTGATCGACAAGGCCAACCTGCTCGGCCTCTCCGCGCCGGAGATGACCGTGCTCATCGGTGGTCTGCGGGTGCTGGGTGCGAACTACGGCGGCTCGCAGGCCGGCGTGCTCACGCAGAAGCCCGAGACGCTGACCAACGACTTCTTCGTCAACCTGCTCGACATGGAGACGGAGTGGAAGTCGGTCACCGAGGACCAGGAGAACTTCGAGGGCCGCGACCGCGCCACCGGTGCCGTCCGGTGGACCGCCACCCGCAACGACCTGGTGTTCGGCTCGAACTCCGAGCTGCGCGCCGTCGCCGAGGTCTACGCGAGTGACGACGCGTCGGAGAAGTTCGTCGCGGACTTCGTCTCCGCGTGGAACAAGGTCATGAACGCCGACCGCTACGACGTCTGACCCAGCTCCTCACCGGTACCCCAGGCCACTCCCCCGGCCTGGGGTACCGGTGTTTTCCGGCAACTGCTCACGTTCCACCCTCAGTTTTATGAACTTCGCGAGGTCTGCGCGCTTCATCGCTTGATTCCCTCTTGTCCGATTCGACGCGATCGGGGATTCTTCATCCCGTTCGACCACTGCGTGGACGTCGGGGGACACGCACGACCTTCCCGAACGGGAACTGGGGGCATCACACATGACGCGTCGTTCCGCGACGCGGCACTTCCGTGTGCTCAGAACACGGAGCACGGCCGCGTCGCTCGTTGCCGCACTTGCGTTTTCGCTGGTGCACGTACCCGCCTTCGCCGCACCGCCGCCCAAGGCGACGGCCGTCGACCCGACCTCGCTGCCCGTCCTCAAGGGCGCCGAGGTCGAGGCACCGGCCACCGCGCCGGCGAACCCGGGAGCGGACTTCGGCCCGCTCGCGAAGCGGGAGCACGGGTCGAGCTTCGACCCGGCCAGGTCGACCCTGGCCTCCAGGTCGATGTTCGTCGAGGAGTACACCAACCCGGACGGCACGCGGAGCCTCCGGCAGTCCACGGAACCGTTGAACGTCAAGGACGCTCGCGGTGAGTGGCAGAAGATCGACCCGACGCTGACGGCCGACGTGCCCACGCGCAGGGTCAGGGCCAAGCAGCACCCGCTCAAGCCGTCGCTCGCCGCGACCGCGGACGACCCGGCGCTGGTGAACGTCGAGTTCGACGGCCACGAGGTCTCGCTCGCGCCGGAGCGCAAGGCCCCGAGCACGGCCAGGATCGCGGACGCGACGGCGGAGTACACCGACGTCGCCGCGGACACCGACCTGACCTACGAGGTCACGCCGGGGTCGGTCAAGGAGACCATCAAGCTCAAGAAGGTGCCGTCCACGAACAGGTGGCGGTTCGTCCTGAAGACCGGCGACCTCACCCCGACCGTGACGGAGCAGGGCACGGTCGAGCTGAGGGACGGCCAGGGCACACCGAAGATCGTGATGCCGCCGATCGTCACGTGGGACTCGGCGGGCAACGGCGACACCGCGCCGCCGGCGCAGACCGGTGGCACCTACACCGTCGAGAGGTCCGGAAAGGACTGGACGCTCACGGTCGCCGTCGACGAGGCGTGGCTGAAGGACCCGAAGCGGGTCTACCCGGTCAGCGTCGACCCGACCTTCACCTTCGGTGTCGCGTACGCGGAGTCGTACAAGTCCGACGGCTACGAGTGCGCCAACTGCGGCGTCCAGATCGGCAACGCGCTGGACCGCGGTGACAAGTACTGGCGGAGCTCGATCCGCTTCAACTACGAGTCGTTGTACGGCAAGCGCATCGTGGGCGCGAAGCTCGACATCCAGAACCAGCGTTCGCCGCTGAGCCCGGACAAGACCTGGCCCGCGCACCTGTACCACGCCTCCGCGCTGGACTTCAACGGTCTGGGCGGATACCTGGCGACCGGCAACTTCGGCCAGGTCGGCACGCTCACCGGCGACAGCCTGGTGAGCTTCCTGCAGCACATCGCGGACATCAAGCACATGGCGACGTTCATGGTCGTCGGCCACGAAGCGGCGGGCGTCTGGACCTACAAGAACGCCACCGCGACGCTCACCGTGGACACCGGTTCCGCGCCGCCGGCCCCGACCCTGGTCGGCCCGGCGGACCACAGCGTCATCACCGACACGACGCCGACCCTCGCGGTCAACCGGGTCAGCGACCCGGACGGCGACCCGGTCAAGTACTGCTTCACCGTCGCGACCGGCGCGGACGCCAAGTCCGGCGTCGTGGTCGACTCCGGCTGCCTCGACAGTCCTTCGTGGACGGTGCCACCGGGCGTCCTCCAGGACGGCGTGGCGTACACCTGGCAGGCCAAGGCGTTCAGCGGCGCCACGTCGATGATCCCGAGCGCGGTGTTCCACCTCAAGGTCGACCAGCGCATCGGCGACCGCGGCCCGGCGCCGGTCGACACGCTCGGCCCGATCTCGGTGAACCTGGCCAACGGCAACGTGACGACGTCGGTCGAGTCACCGACGTTCACCACGGTCGGTGGCACGGCGGGCCTGAACATGACGTACAACTCGCAGCAGCAGGAGCAGAAGGGCCTGCGCGCGTCGTACTACCCGGACCTGTCGCGCAACGGTGAGATCGGCGCGCAGCAGCAGCCGGTGCTGGTGCGCACGGAGCCGCAGGTCAACGTCGACTGGGGCGACACCTCACCGTTCGCACCGGCGTTGGAGAAGGACTGGTTCGTGGCGCGCTGGGAGGGCTACTTCCAGGCTCCCGCCACCGGCAAGTACCAGTTCGCCGGCGTGCACGACGACCGCCTGCGGGTGTGGGTCAACGGCAACTCCGTCTACGACCAGGGTTGCTGCAGCGACGTCAACTGGGGTGTGGCCACCGAGGTCGGGCTGACCGCGGGCCAGCGCGTCCCGATCAAGGTCGAGCTCGCGGAGGTCGGCGGACCGGCGTACCTGCGCCTGTTCACCCGCACCTCCGACGGCACCACCGTGCCGTCGCAGATCATCCCCGCCGACTGGCTGCACTCCTCGGACCTGCCCGCACTGCCCAAGGGCTGGACGCTGAGCGCCGACCTCGACGGCAGCGGCACGAGCTACACCGAGGCCAAGGTCACCGACCAGAACATCGTCCTGACCGACGGCAGCGGCGCGAAGCACACGTGGACCAGGAAGTCCGCCGGTGGCTACACCCCGCCCAACGGCGAGGAAGGCGTCATCGCGCTCGACACGGCGGGCCGGGTCACGCTGACCTACGGCACCGACGTGTACGTGTTCAGCTCCGAGGGCAAGCTGGAGTCGCAGTCCACCGCGACCGACACCCGCAAGCCGGCCGCGTTGCAGAACGTCTACGACGGATCTCCCTCGCGGTTGAAGGAGATCAGGGATCCGGTCTCCGGGCGTTCGCACCGGCTGTACTACAACCGCCCCGGCGACGACTGCTACGCGGGCGCCACTCCCCCGCCGGACGCGGAACGCCTGCCGCCGTCGCAGATGCTCTGCCGCATCGTCTACTGGGACGGCAGCCAGACGAGGCTGTACTACCACCGCGGGAACCTCGTGGCGGTGGAGGATCCGGGCAAGGAGCTGACCCAGTTCAGCTTCACGTCCAACGGCCTGCTCGACGGGCTGCGCGACAGCCGGGCCGCCGACTGGGTCTCGCGGGACCCGGCGAACCGCGAGAACGACCGCGCCAACTACATCGTCCACTACGTCGACCACACGGCGACGAAGCCGGTCGCCCGCCAGGTGTACCAGCCGAAGGCGTCGGCCGACGTGGAACGCACCAGGCACGGCTACCGCTACGACCCGGCCAACCGGACGTCCTATGTGGACGCCGACGGTCTGAAGCCGGCCGTCGGGTTCGTCACGAAGGTCGTCTACGACGAGGCCTTCCGGTTGCTGTCCAGCACGGACGCCACCGGCAAGACGGCGTCGTCGACGTGGAGCGTGAAGGACCAGGAGCTGACCACCACGGACGGCGCGGGCCGCGTGTCGACCACGGTGTACGACGCGCAGGACCGGCCGACCGACAAGTACGGTCCGGCTCCCGCGTCGTGCTTCAACGGTCAGCTGCCCAAGCCGGAGTGCGCGGCGACCGTGCCGCACACGAGGACGAACTACGACGAGGGCATCAACGGCCTCGCCGTGTCGTTCTACGACAACAAGAACCTGGTCGGCGCACCGAAGGTGTACAAGACCGGTCTGGCCGCGGACGGTGCGTTCGCAGCGAACTGGGGCGAGAGCGCACCGGTCACCGGCATTCCCGCGGACAACTACTCCCTCCGCGCCACCGGCGAGATCGTGTTCCCCGAGGCGGGCAACTACAAGCTCCGCGTCGTGGCCGACGACGGCGTCCGGGTCTGGGTCGACGACGCGAACGTCATCGACGACTGGATCGACACCGGCGCGAAGTGGCGTGAGGCGACGGTCAACAGCCCGTCGGCGGGCGCCGTGAAGAAGATCCGGGTCGAGTACTACGACCTGGGCAGCCTGGCGCAGCTCGAACTGCACTGGACCACCCCCGGTGGCACCCAGCAGGTCGTGCCGGCGGCGAACCTGAGGCCGAAGTACGGCCTGACCACCTCCACGGTCGGTGCCGAGTCGAACGGGGTGCCCGACTCCGTCACGACGACGAAGTACACCGAGAACGGCCTGGACGCCGCCTACGGGCTCGCGACCAGCACGGTGACGGCGGGCTTCACCCACCGCACCGGCTACGAGGCGGTGGGCACCGGTTACCTGCGCAAGACGGGCAAGACCATGCCCAACGGCGCACAGTCGAGCTACTCCTTCTACGGCGACACCGAGACGCGGGACAACCCGTGCACCCCGGAGGTCGAGGCGATCAACCAGGGCGGTCTCGCGAAGCAGACCAAGCCGGCGTCCGGTCGCACGGACGAGCAGGTGTACGACGCGTCGGGCCGAGTGGTCGCGGAGGGCACGGCCGGCAGGTGGAAGTGCACCACCTACGACGAGCGCGACCGCGTCGTGTCGGTCAAGTACCCGGCGAACTCCTCGTCGGGCGAGCGGACCGTCACCACGAACCACGCCGTCGACGGTGACCCGCTGGTGTCGTCGGCGACCGACCACAACGGCACGGTCACCACGAAGGTCGACCTGCTCGGCCGGGTCGTCGAGCACATCGACCTGCACGGCGTGCGCACCGAGACGAAGTACGACCAGATCGGCCGTTCGGTGTCCGAGACGGTGACCCCGCCGCTCGACGCACCGCAGACCAGCACGTTCACCTACGACGACGCGGGCAGGCTGAAGTCCACGTCGCTCAACGGTTCGGTGCTCGCCACGACGACGCACAACGCGGCCGGTGAGATCGCGTCGGTGTCGTACGCCAACGGCACGTCGCTGTCGGCGGTCGGCAGGGACGCCGCGGGCAGGGAGACGTCTCTGACGTGGCGGACGGCCTCCGGCGCGGAGGTGACGTCGACGGTGACCCGCAGCCGTGCGGGCACGATCGTCGACGAGACCCTCGGCGGCGTGGACGCCCGCCCCGACCAGCCGAACTACGTCTACGACGCGGCGGGCCGGTTGACCGAGGCGTGGGTGCGGGGCCACCACTACACCTACGACTTCACCTCGGGCACGCCCGAGGGTTGTCCGTCCGGTGCGGTGGGCAACGCGGGCCTGAACACCAACCGGGTCAGGCTGGTCGACGAGACCGCTTCGGGCCGGGCCGAGACCGGCTACTGCTACGACGCGTCGGACAAGCTCCTCGGCAGCGTGGGCGCCTCGGCGGTCACGAACGTCAAGTACGACGACGAGGGCAACACGCTGGAGTACACCTCCAGCGGGTCGACCACCCACCTCTCGTGGGACGGTGCGGGCCGCAACATCGGCGCCCGCTCGGTCGGGACGGACCCGGCGGACGTCGCGTACCAGCGCGACGCCACCGACCGGATCGTCCGCCGCGGCGCGTCGCTGGGCGACCAGCACTCCGTGCTGCTCTACGGCTACACCGGCTCCGGTGACACCGCCGACTTCGTGATGGACGCGACGAAGAAGGTCCTGTCGCGGTCGATCTCGCTGCCCGGCGGCGTGCTGCTGACCATCAAGGGGGACGTGCGCACGCACGACCACCCGACGGTGCGCGGCGACCTGACGCTCACCACGGACGCGGCGGGCAACCAGGTCGGCGACCTGCGGCGCTACACGCCGTTCGGCGAGCCGTTGAAGGCGGACGGCACGGTCGACCCGGACAACGTCCCGGACAACCAGCCCGGCCAGCTGGACAACGGCTGGCTCGGACAGCACCAGCGCCCGTACGAACACGCCGGCGCGCTGTCGCTCGTGCAGATGGGCGCCCGTCCGTACAGCCCGCTGCTCGGCCGCTTCCTGTCCATCGACCCGGTGGACGGCGGCTCCGCCAACGACTACGACTACGTCAACGGCGACCCGATCAACGACACCGACCTCGACGGCCGCTGGCCGGACTGGGGCAAGGCCTGGAACGCGACGAAGAACCTCGCGAAGAAGGCCCTCGACAACAAGTACGTCCGCGGTGTCGTCACCGGTGTCGCGGTCGGACTGGTCTGCGTCGGCTCCGCGGGAATCGGCTGCGCGGTCGGCGTCGGACTCGTGGTCGGCGCGAGCCTCGGTGCGGCGAACTGGTACGTCAACCGCCGCAGCGAGAACGTCTGGGGTCACGTGATCCGGGGAGGCATCTCGGGCGCGCTGACGGGCCTGCGCGGTTTCGCGATCGCCAAGTACGCGCAGAAGAAGTGGCCGGTGGCCCGCAGCCACAAGGGCGGCTTCCTCAAGACGTACAAGAACGCGCGCGCACAGTTCAAGCCAGGACTCCTCTGGGCGCTGAAACAGCGAGGGAAGTACCACACCCAGCAGAAGTTCCGGGCTCGCTACCGGTAGAAAGGCGGGGGTCGGCGGTACGTCCGCCGACCCCCTTTTCCATCTCAGGGGAGAACGTTGCACGAGATCCGGGGCAGTGCCCTCATCAACTACTTCGCCGCCGTCGCGTGCGCGGCCTTCGCGGCGATCTTCCCCGCGGGCCAGGTGGTGCGACTGCCCGCCTGGGTGCCGGCGTGGGCGGTGATCCTGGTGATCGGCCTGCCGCTGATGGAGATGCTGTGGCGTTCGGGGCTCAGGCCGCGGCTCGTGTGGAACGAGGGCGGGCTCGCCGTGGTGCGGCCGTTCTCGATGTCGGTGTACCGGTGGAGCGAGATCGCCCGGTTCGAGGAGGAGTTCAACCGGCTCCACATCGTCTTCGCCGACGGCAGCGAGGAAGTGCGGGAGTTCGACCACCTCTGGCTGTGGTCGAAGATCTCCAAGCGGTACGCGGCGCGGAGCGGTCGCAACCAGGCCGCGTTGACGGAGGCGCTGAAGGTGGGTCGTGAGCGCGGAGAGCTGGTGCGCCCGCCTTCGGAGGTTCCGCGCCGGCCGGTGGTGCTCTACCTGCTCATGGTGCCGGCGGTGGTGTTCGGCCAGTGGCTGGTGACGACGGTGTGACAGAACTCGACGAGCTGCTCAGGACCCCCGGCGCCGAACTGGCGCGCGGAACGTTCAACGACGCCGTGGTGGTGCCGGGCGAGTGGGTCGCCCGCTTCCCCCGCACCGACCTGCCCGACGCACGCCGGCGCGCGCGGGCACTCCGGCGGATCGGGCAGCTCGACCTGCCGTTCGCCGTGCCCGAGGTCGTCGAGGACAGGCTGGACCTGCCGCTGGGACGAGCACACGTGGTGATCTCGTACCTGCCCGGCGAACCGTCGGGCACCGCGAGCGACGAGGCGGTGCGCGAGGTCCTCGACGCGCTCGCCGCGGTCGGGCTCGACCCGGAGCTCGTGGCTCTGCTCGATGAACCGCTGCACCACGCGGGCGGCCCGAAAACGGCCGAAACGATCACCGAGCTCGTCTTCCCGCTGCTCACCGCCGACGAACGCGACCAGGCTTCGGGAGTGCTGCGGCGTTACGCGGAGCTACCAGCGGTGGCGGGTTTCGTGCACGGCGACCTCGCCCCGGTGAACCTGCGCTGGCAGCACGGGAGGATCAGCGGAGTCATCGACTGGGACTTCGCCTGCGCGGGTGATCCCGCGCTCGACGCGGCCGCGTTCGCGAACTACGGCTGGCCGCTGGTCCGCCGCGTCCGGCCCGAGCTCTACGAACGGGCGCGCACGCACGCCGCGATGTTCCCGCTGACGGGCGCGGTCTCGGCGATCCGGCGGGGTGGCGATCCGGCGAAGTTCCTCGCCTGGTTCCGCCGCAGGTGCGCGCTCCGCGAACACCCTCCTGCCAGCTGAACGGACCGGGCAACGCGGACTTCACCCGTGCGGAGGACTTGATCACTATGATGGGTGAGTGCCCCTGAGTCGTCGACCACCCGCGCTGCTTGCTGCGCTCGCACTCCTCGGCACGGTCACAGCCTGCACCAGCGCGGCCGCCGGTGACCCGGTCGGTACCCCGTCCGAGCAGCATCCGCCCACGTCGGACAGCGGTCCGCCACCACCACCGCGGGTCCCGCCGAGGATCGATCTCAAGCTCGCGGTGAGCGACGGCAGGCAGAGCCCCGGCACGGTCGTCGCGGGTGTCGAGGACGCCGTCTACAACTACGCGCCCGCCGTGATGGTCGAGGGCGGCAAGGTCCGCGCCTGGTGGTGCAGCCAGATGGGCAGCGCCAAGCCGGACGGCGACGACATCCTGTACAGCGAGGGTCCCGGTCCGGACGGACCGTTCAGCACGGCCCGCGCGGTGTTGTCCGGCAGCGGCACGAGCTTCGACGCGATGCACACGTGCGACCCGTCGCTGATCAAGATCGGCGACACCTACTACATGTATTACACGGGCGCGTCGCGTGACAACCACGCGAACGGCAGCTCGGTCGGGGTCGCGTCCAGCAAGGACGGCCTGAGCTGGACGCGGGAGAACGGCGACCAGCCGATCATCGTCCCGTCCGGTGACACCATCCGGCAGAACACCTACGGCGCGGGCCAGCAGTCGGCGATCTACCTCGACGGCTGGGTGTACCTGATGTTCACCGACACCACCGGCCTCGCCTCGCACCAGAACGGTGCAGGTCAGTACGTGCTGCGCTCGCGCGACCCGATGTTCCGCAAAGACGTCGAGGCGCTGGGGGCGCAGGGCTTCAAGCCGGTGTCGTCGACCAACCAGCCGCGCACCCGGTCCGTGGTCGAGGCGTTCAGCGCGGACTGGATGTGGATCGAGGCGGCGTCCGCGTTCGCCATCGCCCACTCCACCGACGACGGCACCACCGTCACGTTCTGGAACAAGGACTTCACCCGTCACCCGTACGAGCCGGTGCTCATCCCCGGTGCCTGGAAGGAAGGCCCCGGCCTGGTGCGGACCCCGGAGGGCCACGCACCGGTCAACTCGACCGACCCGTGCGGCCGGGTGTCCCTGGACGTGCTGCGCGCCACCGGTGTGAGCGGCACGGGAGCGCCCACGAACATCGGGCACTTCGGTCTCGACGCGACCGGGCTCAAGGGGTGCGCCACCCTCGACGAGGCACGGGCGCTGGAAGGCTTCGCGATGCCCTCCCCCGAACGCACGGCGGACGTGGTGGTGGGCGGCAAGCTCATGCGGTTCGAACGGCGTTCGGTGGCCGAGAAGTTCGCCCGCGGCGTGCTCGGCACCCGCCCGAAGGTCGCCGACTCGCTGAAGGTCGCGGTCGAGGTGCCCGCCGGCGCACCCGCCGTCATCGCCCCGGACGGCGTGGTCGGGATCGTGCTCGACAACAAGCTGTGGGTGGTCGGATCGACCGCGGTGGCGACGCTCAACTCGTCCGCCATCCAACCGGTCTCGGCCGAGGAGTGGGCGCGCTACCAGCGGCTGCCGGACCTCGCTCTGCGCTGACCGGTACCTTCTCCTCCCGTCTGGTTACGTGGATGAAGGGCGCCTTCATCCACACCAGGTGGAGGAAGGCGCCCTTCATCCACGTAACTGGCCCAGCAGGCGGGTTGCGGCACTGGTTCGGAACGGACATGGGGGACCGATGACGGCGACGATCGAGCGATCGAGGGCTTTCGCGGACGGTGTGATCCCGCTGCCCGCCGAGCCTCCGCACGAACGGGCGTGGCTGGGAATCTCTGCCGCGTTCGTGGCGTCGGTGGCGTTCCTGCTGCTGATCCCGGCCGGCTGGGCCCGGCTCGACCACCTGTGGGCCGAAGACGGCGCCAGGTTCATGGTGGACGCGGTGCGGTCACCCGCGCTGTCGAACCTGATCGAGCCGTACGGCGGTTACCTGCACACGTTGCCGCGCCTGGTCGCCCAGGTGGTCGCGGTGCTGCCGATCGAGTGGACCGCCGCCGGGTTCGCCGTCGCCGCGGCGGTGCTGCGGGCGCTGGTCGCGCTGGTCGCGTTCGCGGGCTCGAAGGCGTACCTGAAGTCGACGCCGCTGCGGTTCGCGCTGGCCGCGCTCGTGATCGTGCTGCCGGCGGGCAACTCCGAGACGTTGAACAACATGTCGAACCTGCACTGGTTCCTGCTCTACGGCGCCTTCTGGGCGTTGTTGTGGCGCAACGCCCCGCGCGTGCCGGTGGCGGTGTTCGTGTTCCTGGCCGCCGTGTCCAGCCCGCTGGTGTTCGTGCTGGCACCGATCGCGCTGGTCCGGCTCTTCCTGCCGCGCAAGGAGGTGCCGGTCGCGTTCCTCGCCGGTCTGGTGGTCCAGGCCGCGGCGATGGTGTTCGCGACCAGGACGCCGTACTCGCACGACGAGGTCGACCCGGTGCAGGTGTTGCTGGCGAGCCTGCTGCGGGTGCCGGTGGTGGCGTTCACCGGCTCCGAGCGGGTCAGCGAGTTCTACCCGGCGCACGGCAACCTGGTGATTCTGCTGGCGCTGCTGGTCGCGGCCGTGCCGATGGCGGCGGGGCTGCGGTTCGGCGACCGGGCGGGACGGGCGCTGGTGCTGGTCGCGGCCGCGTACAGCGTGATCGTCATCGTCGCGTGCCTGGTGCTGAACTGGTCGCAGGCCCTGCAGGTGCAGGCACCCGACGTCGTGATGGCCGCGCAGCGCTACAGCATCGCGCCGTGCCTGTTCCTGTTCACCGCGATCTTCGTGGGGCTGGACGCGACCCCGGCCGCGACCTGGGAACGCGCGGTGGTCGGCGGCAGCCGGTGGATCGTCGGGTTCCTCGTGGTGGTCAGCATCTTCTCGCACCTGCGGGCACCCGAGACCGTGCTGAAGGGCATTCCGTGGGACGAGAGCCTGGCACGTGCCCGCGCGGAGTGCGCCGCGGGCGCCCAGGAGGCCCGGCTGGAGCACGAGCCGAAGGGCTGGTTCTTCGTCGTGCCGTGCGGCGCCACGGGCTGATTCGGCGGGCTGTCGAAAACGCGTGTGCTCGTTCGACGCATGGGCATGACGAACTCAACGACCAAGACCCGCAACCTCGACCAGTACGGCAACGCCGCCCTGCCGTGGACTCAGGCGCGCGACCTGCTCGCCACCGAGTCCGCCGCGTCGGACGTCCCGTTCTTCCTGAACACCGTGCGACCGGACGGACGGCCGCACTCCGTGGGCATCGGTGCCGTCTGGTTCGAGGACACCCTGTACTTCGTGAGCGGGCCGGGCACCCGCAAGTCGCGCAACCTCGCGGAGAACCCGGCCTGCACGGTGTCGGTGCGGCTCACCGGCCTCGACCTCGTGCTGGAGGGCGACGCACACCGCGTCACCGACGAGTCCACTTTGGACCGTGTCGCCGCGAGGTACCGCGACTCCGGGTGGCAGGCCGAACGCGAAGGCCAGGCGTTCACCGCGCCCTTCACCGCACCGAGCGGTGGCCCGCCGCCCTGGCACGTCTACCGGATCGCGCTGCGCGCCGCACATGCCGTGGCGACGACGGGACCGGGCGGGGCTACGCGCTGGACGTTCGGCTGAGGAACTCGCGCAACGACCGGGCAGGACGGCCGGAGCACGGCCCGCTCCGGCATCGCCCGCACCAGCGCCGGGAGAGCGCCCATCCCCGTGGCGCTCTCCCGGACCGCGGACGAGCTCAGCGGTGCCACTCGCCGCACGAGCCGCGCTCGAGCGAGGAAAGACTCGACCACCGGCGCCGGATCGGCAACTCCGACCGGCGGGATGAGGTAGCGACCACCACACGCGCGCACTTCAGTGCTGATAGCTGGGGTAGTCGACGTATCCGGCCTCGGTCTGGAACCACGTCTCCCGGCCGGCGTCCACGAGCGGCAGCCCGAGCCGGAACCGTTCGACCAGGTCGGGGTTGCCGATGTAGGCACGACCGTAGCTGATCAGGTCGGCACCGTTGGCGAGCCAGCGCTCCCCCTGCTCGCGCGTGCCCGCGTGCGGACCGATCTGGCCGCCGGGGTTGAGGATGAACGCGGTCGGCCACGCCTTGCGCAACCCCATCAGCACCTCGTCGTCCGCGGTGGCCAACAGGTGGATGTACGCCATGTCCGGCAACGCTTTCAGCAGCTCGCCGTAGAGCGCGGGCACGTCCTCCTCGACGATGTCCTGGACCTTACCGCCCGGTGAGAGCCGGATGCCGACGCGGTCGGCGCCGATGGCGTCCACCGCCGCCTGGGCCGCCTCGACGGCGAACCGGATGCGGCCGGCGATCGAACCGCCGTACGCGTCACCGCGCTGGTTCGCGCTGGAGGACAGGAACTGCTGGATCAGGTACCCGTTCGCACCGTGCAGCTCGACCCCGTCGAACCCGGCCTCGACCGCGCACCGGGCCGCGTCACCGAACGCCCGCACCTGGTCCTGAACCTCGGCGGACGACAGCGCGCGAGGCACCGGCGCGGGCACCACACCGGCCGCGGTGAACACCTCGGTCCTGGCCGCGATCGCCGACGGGCCGACGGGGTGGTGCCCGGCGACGTCGGGGTGACCGATGCGGCCGCCGTGCATGAGCTGGGCGAAGATCCGGCCACCGTTGGCGTGCACGGCGTCCGTGACGACGCGCCAGGCCTCGACCTGCTCGGCGGTGTGGACGCCGGGCATGAACGGACCTGCCTGGCCGACCGCGTTGGGGTGCACGCCTTCGGTGACGATCAAGCCGGCCGTGGCGCGCTGAGCGTAGTAGGTGGCCGTCGATGCGGTCGGCTTGCCGTCCACGGCTCGTGCGCGCGTCATCGGTGCCATCACGAGACGGTTCGGCAGGGTCAGGTTTCCGAGTCGGTAGCTGGTGAGGAGCATGAGCACTACGCTAGAAACCTGACGTTGACGTCAGAGATAGCTTTTGTGGCGGAGGTCTCGTGCGCATCGGCGAGCTGGCGACGAAGACGGGCGTGAGCGTGCGCGCGTTGCGCTACTACGAGGAGCAGGGGCTTCTCGAATCCGAACGCAGTGAGGGCGGGCAGCGGCACTACGGCGACAAGGCCGTCGACCGGGTGCGGATGATCCAGCAGCTCTACGCCGCCGGCATCTCCAGCGCGTCGATCGTGGAGATGCTGCCGTGCCTCGCGACCGGGGTGGCGTCACCGGAGGTGCTGGCCAGGCTGCGGGAGCACCGGTCGTCGGTGGTCCGGCGGATCGACGAGCTGCAGGAGACGCTCCTGCAGCTCGACTCGGTGATCGCCGGGGCGGCCAAGGCCCTCGCGTCCGGGGTGCCGTGCGCGCCCCGCTGATCAGATGGTCGCGGTGTCGATCACGAACCGGTACCGCACGTCGCTCGACTGCACCCGGTCGTAGGCGACGTTGATCTGGTCGGCGCCGATCAGCTCGATCTCCGCGCCCAGGCCGTGCTCGGCGCAGAAGTCCAGCATCTCCTGGGTCTCCGCGATGCCGCCGATCATGGAACCCGCGATCGTCTTGCGGCCGCCGATCAGCCCGAACAGGTTCACCGAGATCGGCTCCTCCGGCGCGCCGACGTTGACCAGCGCGCCCTCGGTCTTCAGCAGTCCGAGGTAGGCGCTGAAGTCGAGCGGCGCGGACACCGTGGACACGATCACGTCGAACTTGCCGGCCAGCTCGGAGAACGTCGACGGGTCGTTGGTGGCGCGGTAGTCGTGGGCGCCGAGCGCGAGGCCGTCGTCCTTCTTGCGCAACGACTGCGACAGCACGGTCACCTCGGCACCGAGCGCACGGGCGATCTTGACGCCCATGTGACCGAGACCGCCGAGGCCGACGATCGCGACCTTCTTGCCGGGGCCGACGTTCCAGTGCTTCAACGGCGAGTACAGCGTGATGCCCGCGCACAGCAACGGCGCCGCCACGTCCAGCGGGAGCGAGTCGGGGATCCGCACGACGTAGTTCTCGTCCACCACGATCTGCTTCGAGTAGCCGCCGTAGGTGACTTCGCCGTTGCGGTCGATGCCGTTGTAGGTCATCGTGCTGCCGTTCGCGCAGTACTGCTCAAGGCCGCGCAGGCAGTAGTCGCACTCGCGGCACGAGTCGACCATGCAGCCGACCCCGACGTGCTCGCCGACGGTGAACCTGGTCACCTCGGAGCCGACCTCGACGACCACACCGGCGATCTCGTGGCCGGGCACCATCGGGAAGATCCCCTGGCCCCAGCCCTCGTTGACCTGGTGGATGTCGGAGTGGCAGATGCCCGCGTACTTGATGTCGATCAGAACGTCGTGCGCGCCGACCGCGCGACGCTCGACGGTGGTGCGCTCCAGCGGTGCCTTGGGTGCGGGAGCGGCGTAGGCAGCGACGGTGCTCATCTGGGTTTCTCCTCGGTTTCGTCGTGTCACCGAGAACGGTGCCGGGACGGCGAGCACCCACCCAGACACCTGGTTTTCGTACGACTGCCGTGCCTACCACTGGCAGTAGCAGGCACGTCGTGACCGGTCCGGGGGATACTCGGGAGCATGACCGATCCGCGCACCGAGCTGAGCGAGTTCCTGCGCAGCCGTCGAGCGCGGCTGTCCCCCGACGACCTCGGCCTGCCCCGCTACGGCAGGACCCGCCGCGTGCCCGGCCTGCGCCGCGAGGAGCTGGCACAGCTCGCGGGCGTCTCCGTCGCCTACTACACGCGTCTTGAGCAGGGCAACGCACGCAACGTGTCCGCCGAGGTGCTCGACTCGATCGCGCGCGCGTTGCAGCTCAACGACGCCGAACACACCTACCTGCGCAACCTCACGCACTGCCCGACCGGCGGCAAGAAGAAGACCGTGCGCTCGCAGGTGCGACCGGCGTTGACCCACCTGCTCGACGGCATCTCCGTGCCCGCGTACATCGGCGGACGACGCTCGGACGTCCTCGCGTGGAACTCGATGGCCGCGGCGTTGTTCGGCGACTGGGGCGCGCTGGAACCGCGCGACCGGAACTGGGCGAGGTTCATCTTCCTGCGGCCCGAGTACCAGACCCTCTTCGTGAACTGGGAGAGCAAGGCCGCCGACGTCGTCGGGTTCCTGCGGATGGACGCGGGCTGCTTCCCGAACGACCCGGAGCTGGCCTCGTTGATCGGCGAGCTGTCGGTGAAGAGCGAGCTGTTCCGGCAGCTGTGGGCCAAGCACGACGTCAAGGAGAAGAGCTTCGGCACCAAGGTGCTGCGGCACCCGCTCGTGGGCGAGATGACGCTGTCGTACGAGACGCTGAAGATGCCGAGCGAGCCGGACCTGTTCCTGAGCACCTACCACGCCGAGCCCGGCAGCCCGTCGGCCGAGGCGCTGCAACTGCTCGCGAACTGGGGCACCGACGCGACCCGTGCCGGGACCTCTGCTACTACTCAGGCATGAGAACGCCGCGGCTGGAGATCGAGTACTGCACCCAGTGCCGGTGGTTGCTGCGGGCCGGCTGGACCGCGCAGGAGCTGCTGACCACGTTCACGACCGAACTGGGCGAGGTCGCGCTGATCCCCGGCACCGGCGGCGTGTTCGACGTGCGGCTGGACGGCGAGACCGTGTGGTCGCGCAAGGAGCAGGACGGCTTCCCCGACCTCGCCGTGCTCAAGCAGCTGGTGCGCGACCGGGTGGCGCCGGAACGCTCGTTGGGCCACACCGACCGCAAACACTCGTAGCGCTCATCGTCCCGTCATGACGCCCATGGCCCGCACCGCCTGACGCCTGCTCGCGAGCCGGGAGACGGCGACCACCATCCGGTTCGCCCTGCCGACGGCGATGCTCGGTGGCGGGTTGCGCCGGTCCAGCGTGCGCAACGCCGTCCGGACCACCAGCTCCGGCGTGTGCATCCGCGCTCCCGCGGCGGCCTCCGGACCCGCGACGTCGAAGAACTCGGTGCTGGTCGCGCCGGGTGAGAGGGCGAGCACCCGCAGGCCGGTGCGGCGGTGCTCCTGCCACAACGCCTCGGTGAAGTTCAGCACGAACGCCTTCGCCGCGCCGTAAACGGCCATCCGCGGGACCGGCTGGTACGCGGCCATGCTCGCGACGTTGACCAGTACTCCGCGCCCGGACGCCACCAGCTCGTCGAGAAACGTCCTCGTCAGCTCCACCACGGCTGAGACGTCGAGCGCGATCTCGGTGCGCAGCGTCTGCACGTCCTCCCTCGCGAACGGCCCGAACGTGCCGAAACCCGCGTTGTTGATCAACCCGGTCAGCTCGAGGCCGCGCCGGCGCAGCTCGGTGGCGAGTCCGGCGACGGCTCCCGGTTCGGTGAGGTCGCACGGCAGCACCGTCACGTCGACGTCTTTCAGCTCGGCCGCGAGCGCTTCGAGCCGGTCCGTCCGGCGCGCGACGAGCACCAGGTCAGCGCCTCTGCGGGCGAGCTCCCTGGCGAACTGGGCGCCGATCCCCGCGCTGGCGCCGGTGATCAGGATCCGCGCGTCCCGGTAGTCGATTGTCACTGGAGTCCTCCTTGGCATTGAGTGCCAAGTTAGCATCAAGTGTCCGAAGGGCGCCAAGGGTCGAGGTGGCACTAAGGTGGAGACGTGTCAGATCGCCTGTGGGACCGCACCCGCCGCCGCGTCCAGGAAGAGGTCGTGGACGCCGCGCTGGCGTTGTTCCTCGAACACGGCTTCGAGGAGACGACCGTCGACCAGGTGGTGGCCGCGGCCGGGATCTCCCGCCGCTCCTTCTTCCGCTACTTCGGCACGAAGGAGGACATCGTCTTCGGCGACCTGGCCGAGCAGGGCCCGGTGATCCTGGAGGCGTTGCGCGCACGCCCGGACGACGAACCGATCTGGGACGCGCTGCGGCACGCGTTCGGGGTGCTCAGCACGCTGGTGCACCCGCGGCGGGGTGCCGCGATCGGACGTCTGGTCACGTCGAGCCCGGCGCTGCGGGCCGCGCACCTGGAGAAACACCTGCGCTGGCAACAGGTTCTGGCGCCGGAGGTGGAACGCCGCGTCGGCACCGGTGGCGCGCCGCCCGGCCTGGTCGGCGAGGCGATCGTGGCCACCGCGCTGGCGTGCCTCGACGCGGCCACCACCACCTGGCTCGGCCAGGGCGGCGACGACCTCGACGAGCTGGCGCGGCTGACCGACCTCGCACTCGCCGCCGTCCGAAGTGGATGATCGGGCAGCACCGGAAGTGGTGAACCGGCACCGTTGATCACGCCTCGGCTCGTAGGGTGAGGTCCGTGCATCCGAATCAGGGTTGGCCACCGCAACAGCCACCACCACCGAACTGGGCTCCGCGGCCGAGCGTCGCGCCCGCGTTCCTCGCGGGTGGACTGTGGTTGCTGGTGTCCGTGCTGTGCTTCGTGCTGGCGGGACTGAACTCAGAGGACGGCAAGGGCATCCGGCAGACACCCCAGGCCGCCGTCGCGTTGCTCGGACTGGCGTTCGGGCGCGGCGTCGTCGGCAACGGTGACGCCGCGATCGTCGCCACCTACGTAGCGGGCGGTGTGGTGCTGCTGTTCGCCGCGCTGTTGCTCGCCCGCCTCGGGTTCGCCCGCTGGATCCTCGCCGGGCTCGGGTTCCTCGTGTCGATCTACTACGTCTTCGCGGTGATCCGGCTGACGATCAACCACGGCGGCACGTTCATCATCGTGCCGGGCGTGGCGTTGATGCTGTGGCTGGCCGCGTCGATGGTCTCGGTGATCCCTCCCGTCGGGCAGGCGATGCGGTGAGTTACACCTTCACGCCGAGGTACCACGAGATCGACGGCCAGGGCGTGATGTTCTACATGTGGTACCTGGGACACGTGGCCGAGGCGGTCGACGCCTTCTTCGCCGACCGCGCCCTGCCGCACCGGGACTGGCCCGGCCTGGGGTTCGACGTCCACGCCGTGCACCTGGACCTCGACTTCCACGCGGGCATCCGGTCGCGGGACGTCGCCGAGGTGCTGATCAGCACGTCCCGGATCGGTGGCAAGAGCTTCACACTCGACTTCGCGTTCCGCCGGGACGGCGAGGCCGTCTGCAGCGGTGGCGTCGTCTACGCCGCGGTGTCCCCAGAGGGACACGGCACCATCGCGCTGCCGGACGTCCTGGTCGAGGCACTGCGAGGCTGACCGGGCCGGACGCACACACGGAGGAGTTCGGCCGATGAACCGATGCGTGATCTTCGACCTCGACGGCACGCTCGTCGACACCCCGCGAGGGATCGTCACGACGTTCGCCGAGGTGTTCGCCCAGCTCGATCTGCCCGAGGTCGACTCGTCGTCGATCCGCGCCACCATCGGGCTCCCGCTGCCCGCGGCGTTCGCGAAGGTGCTCGGTACCGCGCAGGACGAGCCCGTGGTCGCGACGTGCGTCGAGCTGTACCAGTCGACGTTCCGCGGGATCGTGCTGCCGGTGGCGGCGCAGCTGGTGTTCCCCGGCGTGCTCGACGGGCTGCGGTCGTTGCGGGAGGACGGTTTCCTGCTCGCCGTCGCCACCAGCAAGTTCGTCAGGAACGCCGAGGCGCTGCTGGTCGCGGCCGGCCTGCGCGAGGAGTTCTCCGCGGTCGTCGGCGCCGACCAGGTGACGAAACCGAAGCCGGACCCGGAGTCCGGATTCGTTGTACTGCAACGACTCGATGTGTCTCCGGCGAACGCGGTCATGGTCGGCGACACGACGCACGACGTGCTGATGGCGCACGGAGCCGGGATGTCGTCGATCGGCGTCACCTACGGCGTGCACAGCGTCGACCAGCTGCTCGGTGCCGGCCCCACCTGGCTCGTCGACTCGTTCGCCGGAGTCGTGGCCACCGTCGGGGAATGCTCGTGACCTCGATCGACGCACAGCCGGCCGCGGAGCTTCAGCGCACGACGTCGTAGACCAGCTTCTGGATGCCGTTCGAGTACGACTCGCTCTCGACCAGCTTCAGCATCTGCTTGTCCTTGTCGGTCTCGCTGAACAGCCGCTTGCCCGCACCGAGCAGCAGCGGGAACACCAGCAGGTGGTAGCGGTCGATCAGGCCCGCGTCGGACAGGTTGCGGGCCAGCGTCGCGCTGCCGTGCAGGGAGATCGGGCCGCCCTCGGTCTCCTTCAGCGCGGCCACGTCTTCCAGCGACCGCAGGAGTGTGATCTCGCCCCAGTTGTCGACGAGCTGGTCCTCTTCGAGCGTGCTCGACACGACGTACTTCGGCATCGCGTTGTACTTCGGGAAGTAGTCGAGCGTCGGCCACACCGGGGAGAACGCCTCGTAGCTGACCCGGCCCATCATCATCGCCGCGGCCTCGTCCTGCTCGCGGCCCTTGATCTCGTAGGCGGCCTCGTCGAACTCGATGTCCTTGAAGGTCCAGCCGGAGCTGCGGTGGCCGGGCTCGCCGCCAGGTGCCTCGACGACGCCGTCGAGAGAGACGAACGCGGTGGCGATCAGGGTGCGCATCGGAGTTCTCCTTGGGGTGTTCTGACCTGCTGTCATCAGTGCGTCGAACGGGAGATGCCCGGGATCGACATCTCGCGCCGAGAAAGTTTCCGGCATCGGTTCCGGCGCTGCCCATCCGGTCAGGAATCGAGAAGCACCGGTGATCCCCTCGCTCCTACCGTTGTCCACATCAACGACCCGAGAGGACAGCGAAAATGAGCGGCAACAAGCGGATCCGGCAGTTCCACCGCGTGGTCAGCATGTTCTTCATGGCCACCGTGGTCTTCACGGCCGTGGCGCTGACGGTGGACAGCTCCGTCGTGTGGGTGTCCTACGTGCCCTTGCTGCCCCTGTTCGTGCTGATGGGGACCGGCGTCTACATGTGGTTCCTGCCGGCCCTCGCCCGCCGCCGGGCCCGCCGGGCTTGACCCTGCACCAAGGTGCAGGGTTCAGAGTGGCCGCATGACGCGAGATGTGGCCCGGTGGGGCCGGGCAGGTGCCCTGTACGACCTGGTGGCGAGCGCCGCCTTCCTCACGCCGTGGACCGCCGCCGGGATGCTGAGCCTGTTCGGCACTCCCACCTCCGACCCGATGACCCTGCTGTTCGCCACGTTGTTCGGCACCGTGGTCGTGATGTGGTCCATCGCTCGGTGGCGGCGGCCCGAGCCGTTGCTCATCGGCATCGACACGGCCGGACGTGCCCTGTTCAGCCTCTGGTTCGTCTGGGCGTTGTGGCACGGGCAGACCCACGTGCTGGCGGTCTTCCTGGTGCTGGAGCTGTTCTGGGGCGCGGCGCAGCTCCGCGCCCTGGTCCGGAGGTAGTTTCCCGTGGTGCGCATCTCCGAACTGGCCCGCGCCGCCGGCGTGGGCATCAGCACGGTGCGGTTCTACGAGCGCCGCGGCCTCGTCACGCCCACCACCCGCGGCCACGGCGGCTACCGGCACTACGACCACGAGGCGTTGCGGCGGTTGAAGTTCGTCCGGCGCGCCCAGCGGCTCGGCTTCACCCTCACCGAGGTCGAGCAGATCCTGGCCGTGTCCGGGCTCGACACCGACGACCTCGGTGACGTGATCACCGAGAAGGTCACCGAGATCGAGCAACGGGTGCGCGACCTGGAGCGGGTGCGCCGCGCGTTGCTGGAGGTGGCCGCCAACGGCGTTCAGGAGCAGTGCCCGGTCCTCGCCGCACTGGACGGGTCCGCAAAGGACTGAGCCGGGACCGAGTCCCCTCCGTTGCGCCGACCCTCGCGGGCAGGCCTCGCCAGGCGCGTGGTGACGTGGATGAAGGCGCCCTTCATCCACACCAGGTGGAGGAAGGAACCCTTCATCGACAGTGAACGCGAGCTCAGATCAACGTGGAGTGGCCCGGCGCGGGCGGCAGGTCGAGCAGCTGCCCGGCGACGTCGACGAACGCGCCACCGCACTGCCACAGCGTGACGTCGGGATCGACGACGAACGGGTCAGCCGGGTCGACGTCGTCCTGGCGCACGCGGTAGGCGAGCGCCTCCGCCTCGGAGTACGCGAGCACGGTCTCGTTCGTGCCGCGCCACAACCTGCGGAACATCACGGCGTTGACGCACGTCAGTCGGTCCTGGACGACCGTCCGCTGAAATCCGCGCCGCAGCAACAGCTTCATGCACTCTTGGACACTGCTCGCGTTCTGTGCCAAGTCACCCCGCCCCAGCCGATACGGACCACCGATTCTGGCGTCACGCACGCGTGGCCCCCATCGTCCATCACTCGATCAGGTCAAATGTTTCGGGCAGATGCACAACGCCAGTAGCCCTCGTTCGTGCACAGTGCCGACGAATTCGACCGCTTCGGGCGATGGCAAGGGCCAACCGCATGCGCGAGCCTCTGCCGAGTGGTCGACATCCAGGCACCGGACCCGCACGCACCGCTGTACGAGCGGGCCGCACAGCAGATCCCCGGCATCGCCGAGAAGGTGCTGGAGGCGTTCTTCGCCCGATCGGCGGCCTACCGGCAGCTGCCGCACCAGCTCGTCGACCGCGAGATCACCGAGGCGGTGAGCCGCAACCTGCAGGTCTTCCTGCGGACCCTGCGCGAGCAACGGCCGCCGGCACCCGACGAGCTGGCCGATCAGATCGCCACGGCCGTCCGCAGGGCCCAGCAGGGCGTGCCCCTCGACGTCGTGCTGAGCACCTACCACGTCGCCGCGCACGTCGGGTGGACGGCGATGGCCGGTGTCGCCGAGGAGGACGAGGTCGGCGACCTCCTGGCGACCGTGCCGGCGTTGCTGCAGTTCCTGAGCGCCGCCGTGCCCGCCGTCGCCGCCTCCTACCTGACCGAGCAGCAGGCCCTGCACGCGGAACGCCGCGAGGCCGGCCGCGCGCTGGTGGCCGCGTTGCTGACCGGCCGTGAAGCCGAACCGCTGGCCGAGCGGATCGGTCTCGAACTGTCCAGCCACCACGTGGTGCTGGCCGTGCGCGTCGAGGCCGGGCCGCACGGCTCGCTGGTGCGCCGATTGCGCGCCGAACTGCCGAAACACGCGCTGGCGGCGTTGGACCACGACGGCGGCACCGTCCTGCTGCCCACCGCACCCGACACGCTCGACGCGGACCTGGCCGACGCCGCCGACCTGGTCCGCAGGCTGCACACCGCGGCGGGCACCGGGCTGGTGGGCGGGATCGCGGCGGCGGAGAGCCGGGAGGACGTCCCCACCGCCGCGCGTCAGGCCGCCGACATCGCCGAACTGGCACAACGCCTGGGCCGCCCGGCCGGCGCGTACGTGCTGGACGACGTGCTGCTCGAGTACCAGCTCTGCCGTCCCGGCCCCGGCCGCAAACGCCTCGCCCGCGTGATGGACCGCCTGGCCGAACACCCGGACCTGCTGCACACGCTCAGGGTGTTCATCAACTGCGACCACAACCGCCACCGCACGGCCGAAAGCCTGCACCTGCACCGCAACACGCTGAACTACCGCCTGCGCCGCGTCACCGAGCTCACCGGCTACAACCCGGCCGACCCCGCCGACGTCCGGCTGCTGGCCGCGTCACTGATCGTCCACGACCTGCGTCCCTGAGCAGCCGCCCACCCGCCGTGGTGGATGAAGGGCGCCTTCATCCACCTGTGGTCGATGAAGGCGCCCTTCATCCACCACCTGCGCCCCTGACGTCACCGCCAGAAGTCGCAGTGGTGTTCTCGGACCAGGTCGACCGGGCCGACGCGGTCCGGCGCCAGCGACTGGACGTGGCCGAACCGCGGCCAGCCCGGGTCGCCCGTGGCCGCGAACGCCGACCAGTCGTGGATCATCCGTTCCGACAACCGCTGCTGCGCCTCGGTGAACTTGGGCGCACGGCCGCCGAGGTCGAAGAAGTCCCACAGATCGGAGGCGTGCTGGGCACCGAGGTCCATCTGCGGCGGTAGCGGTGAGAGCTTCGGCGGTGCCGGGTCCGCGAACTCGTACTCGAACACCCTCGTACGAGCGGCGAGCCCGCGTGCGGTCGAGTTCTGGGTGCAGGACCACATCCGGTCCGTGACGAGCGCGGCCCAAGCCAGCGCTGCCGACCCGTACCTCTCCGGTGAGTAAACGGCCCTCACCGCCCCTGCGCGCACACCGAACGTCTCCCCGAGCACCGTCTCGAACGTGGCCGCGCTCATCGGCGCGCCGTGGTCGTATGCGGCGATCCACGGCCTGGCCTCGTCCCGGGTCGTCCCGCTCAGCACCGGCACCCGGTGGAACTGTCCTTTCCGGACAGCGTCACCCGGATACGACGGCAGAACCGCTGTACCGTAAGCGGGTTGGCTGAACGCCTGCTGCTGAGCCATCAGCTCGCCGACCGGTTTCCCGCGCAGGCAGGCCACGTCGGCGCACCCGAGCTCGTGCGCGACTTCCGCCCCGTGCGCGGCGACGACGCCCAACGGTTGGAAGATCGTCGCTTCCTGCTCGTGCCGGTACTCGAAGTTGTCGAGCCACCCGGTCTCGCACGACCCGCTCTGCAGCACGGCCTTGTCGAACAACCCGGCCGCACCGGGCGAGGTGAGCTGCGCGCACACGCTCATCGCCCCGGCCGACTGCCCGGCCAGTGTCACGTTGCGCGGATCCCCGCCGAACGCCGCGATGTTGCCCCGCACCCACCGCAGCGCGGCCTGCTGGTCCCGCAACCCGAACGTGCCGGACCCGGCCAGCCCGGGCATCCCGAAGAACCCGAACACCCCGAGCCGGTAGTTGACCGTCACCACGACGACATCACCGCGCTCGGCGAACCGCCGCGCGTCGTAGTTGCTCCCGGCCCCCATGAAGAACCCGCCACCGTGCACCCACACCACGACGGGCTTGCGACCGGCCTTCGACGGTGTCGTCACGTTGAGGTACAGGCAGTCCTCGCTGTCGCTGCCCGCCGGCAACTCCCCCGGCAGCTGCGCGCACGCGGGTCCCGGCGCGGTCGCGTCCCGCACGCCGTCCCAGCGCCGCGGCGGCCGCGGGTCGCGCCACCGCCCCTCCCCCACGGGCGGTGCCGCGTACGGGATGCCCTCGAACACCCGCGTGTGCCCGCTCACTTCCCCTCGCACGGCCCCATATCCCGTGCGCACAACGGATTCGTCCGCTGCGGCCGCCGTCGTCGCGCCGGCCACCAACGCTGCCGCCACGAGCGGCACCAGCCATCGTCGTTCCACCACAACCCCCTCAGTCGTGGTGCCAAGTCCACATCGGATGGGCGGTGCGCCGCGAGCCGCGAAGGTCTACCGCGGTTGCGACGAAAGTGTCACGCGCGCAGGTCCTGAAGCAGTTGCCGCCGTTCCCGCGCTGACCGCACGGGGCGCCGGAAGAACCGCAAGCTCACCGTGGGCGACGATCAGTTCCTCTGGTATGTCAGTCATGAGTGCCGCGAGGTGCTGCGGTTCCGCAGGATGGGGTCGAACGGGCATCTGCTGGTGCTGTTCAAGGGAACACCCGGCGTGGCCCTGACAGCCGGAAGGCCGCCCACCAGCGGTGAGCGGCCTTCCGGAAGTGGGTCAGATCAGTCGCCGTACGGGTTCTGCATCGAGACGTGCACGTGGTCGTAGTGACCACCCGTCACACCCGAGCCGGCGGTGTAGGTGCGCCAGCCCTCGGAGGACCGCGCCACGCTCCAGATCTTGCCCTGCCAGATCACGTAGCGGACGTCGAGCTTGCTCGCGTACTTCTTGAGCCAGTTGGCGAGCTTCCAGCCCTGCTCCTTCTGCGCCGCGTTCGGGTAGGTGCCGATCGCGTTCGAGATGGTGCAGTCGAGAGCGTTGCCGGTGTTGTGGTTGCTCGTCGACGGCTCGTCGTTGCGGTAGTCGCCGACCCAGCAGTCCTTCTCACCGGTCAGCGAGCGGATCTGGTCGTCCACGAACTGCGTGCGCTTGGTGGCCGCCGGCGCACGGGTGGCCGCGGACGGGTACGGGTTGTCCGCCGGAGCACCGTAGGTGCCGCCACCGCCACCGCCGCCACTGCCGCTGTCGTTCAGCTTGTGGGAGGCGTTCTCGTTCTTGAGCTCCGAGTTCAGGTTCGCCTTGGCACCGGCCGCGATGGTCTGGTGCGGGCCGGCGTAACCGCTGTTGAAGTACACCGTGACCGGGTTGCCGGTGCGGTTCCAGACCGAGGCGGCCTCGTTCTTGACGCACAGGCCCTTGCCGTTGCCGTCGCCCTTGAACTCGTAGCAGCTCGGCTGCTCGTCGCCGTAGTCCGAAATCGACGAGTCGAAGTCGGAAACCGAACCCTCCTGGTTGCTGTTGTAGTACAGGCAGAATTCACCCGACTCACAGGAACCGTTGCGGTCGGTGGCCGCGGACGCGGGGGCACCGCTGAAGGACACGCTGATCAGCGCACCCATCATGGCGACGAGGGTCATTCTTTTGAACACGATGTGCCCTTCTCTTCTTCGCAGGATCCGGCCCCGCCGAAACTGCCGGAGCCTGCTTCGCAGGGAAGCTCTTGTTTTCGCTGGAGGCAGCATCTCGGCGGCCGCTGACATCTCGCTGACACCCGCCGTCACCGGACCGTCAGCGCGGAAAACCTGTGGCGCGGGTCCGACATCATGGAGGCGATGTCCATTCAGCTGGCGTTCGGTGTGAAAGCCGGGCCCGGGGTGAGCTGCTGGCTGCCCGCGCCCGGTGGTGAAGCCGTGCCCGCGACCGACCGGGCGGGCGCGCACGCTCCGGGTGCTCCCGTCGCCGTCGGGCCTGCCGACCCCGATGCCGCGCGGGCAGCGGTCGGGCAGCTCTCCCTGCTGACCGGCACGGCCGCGGGCGCGGGCGTCGACCTCGGCGGTGGTTTCACCTCGGCACGGCTGGCGGGTGCTCAGGGCGACCGGCGCGACGCGGTGCTGGCGGCGTTGCGGATCCTCGGCGACGAAGGCGCGCACCGCCTGGGCGACCGAACCTCCACCCTGGTGGCGTTGTTCGGTCCGGCGGCGACCAAACGCGTTGGTGCGGCGGCGAACGCGGCGGTCGCCGAAGAACGCTGGGGAGCTCTGCACCTGGCCTCGGCCGTGTCCGACCTCCTCGGTCCGGAACAGCTCGAACGCGTGCTGGACCTGCGCGCTCCCGAGGGTGCCGACCCGTTCCCGCGCGGTGCCGCGTCCACTCTGGCCGGACACCTGGCGCCGGTGCTGACCGGCTACCGGCCTCCCCGGCGCCTGGCCCTGGTCGTCAGCCTCTGGGACCACGTGTGCGGCGAGCTGCTCGACCGGGAGCGGCGGGCCCGCCGGGCCGCGTCGCAGACCCGCGCGGACCGCATCCCCGGGCTCGAGTCGCGCTACCGGGAGCACTTCGACGAACCGCTCCTGGCGCAGCTGCACCGGTCGGAGGGGCCCGACCCGTCGCTCGCGGTCACGGCGCGCTGGCGCCCGCCGATCTGGTGGACGGCCCAGGAGCTCGGCCGCCTGGTGCACGACGCGATCGCCGCCACCGCGCTGCTCCGGTTCGCCAGGACCCTGTCCGACGAGGGCCTTGCCGCGGCCGTGGCGAAACACCGCGAAGAGCTCGTCGCGGCCGACTGCCTCACCAAGGCCGAGCGCGGCAAGGCCGCCCACCGTCCGGAAGGCGCCATCAGCCACCCGGCACGTCCCGGCAACTACGTCCACGATCTGGCTGAGCGGTTGAGTCCGGAAAGGACGGTCAACCGCAAGACCGAGGCCTATGTGCGCGAACGTGCGGCCATGGCTCGCAACTACGGCGAGGTCGTTCTCGCCGCAGCCGGCTCCGCGCTGCTGGACAACTTCGACGAGCCGTTGCACAACTGCCACGACACCTGCCGGCCGTGGGAGGTACCGCAGCTGCAGAAGTGGCGTGCCGCAACGGGTTTCTCGCGCACGCCGGAGAGCTGGCAACAGCCGCCGCAGGCCGACGCGCACCCCGGCGCCCCGACCGAGCCGCTGGCCCAGCGCCTCGCCGCGGACCCGGCCGCCCAGGAGACCCCGCACGACCTGCTGTGGTTCGGCGACCTGGCCGACGCCCTGGCCCCGTTCTACGGCAACGAACGCGCCGAGATCCGTCCGGACCGCCCCGTTCCGGGAGCCAGGTACGACCAGCCACCACCCGAGCGCGCCGTTTCGGTGCCGCTGGCGGCCGCCGGTGCCGCGCAGCTGGTGATGCTCGGCGCCACGCCACCACCCCGCTGCGGCAGCTGGCGGGACCTGGTCGCCGGCCTCGACGCGGACGCCGCGATCGCCGAGGCGGACACCGGTGCGTTCCCGATCCCCGCCGAGGTGGTGGCGATGGCGGAGCAGCCCGTCGCCGGCTGCTCCGTCGAGCTGGGCCGCAACCCCCGGCAGCTCGCCGAGTGGTCCGGCTACATGGGCAACTGCATCGGCGAGTCCTGGTACGCGGACCGGGCCCACAAGGGCCGCTGCGTCCTCATCGCGTTCCGCGACCCCGCTGACGGCCGGATCGTCGCGAACCTCGACATCCGCCGCCACACCGGCGGCTGGTACGTGCACGAACTGCGTGCCCGCTTCAACGACGACGTCTCGAAGTCGCTCGAAAAGCAGATCAGGGACTGGGTCGACGGCATTCCGGCACCCCGGCCGCCCGCGGCGGAACCCCTGCTGCCCGTGCCACCGGTGCGCGCACGAGGTGGCACTCGCCGTTCCGCGGCGGACCGTCTGCCCGCGGAGCTGGTCAACGCGCTGACCACCGCCGTGGAACGCGAACTGGCCTCGGCCACCTCCGCCCGGCGCACCTACGCCCTGCTGGCACGGTACCTCGGCCGCCACGCCGACTTCGACCCGGAAGCGGCGGTGATCGCGTTGAACCGCGCGGACTCGCTCGCCGAGGTCCTCCGCACGGCCCTCGACGACGGGCTCGACGCGTCGGCCGTCTGGCGGGCGACCGGTGTCCGGCCGCTCGCGTCGGCGGTGGCTCGGCTCGACCCGGACCTGCGTGAACACGACCGTCTCGGCGCACTGGCCGACGGCGCCGCCCTGCCCCGCAGCCTGCGCGCTCTCGTCCGCCGCCCCGAGATCGCTCCGGCCCACGCCGCGGACGTGCTGGCACGACGTCTGCGCGCGGCCATGGGCACCCTGACGACCGATGCGCTGGCCCGGTCGGTGGCCCGCCGTCCGTCGCCCGAACTGGTGTGCGCGCTGGCGATCGCGACCACCTGTCAGTCCACATCGGACAAAACAGTGCCGGTGGCCGGGCGGGGGAAGACCGCGATTCCGGGCTTCCCGGTCAGCGACCTGTCCGACGAACACGGTCCGTGGCAGCGCGCACTGCCCGCGGCGGCCGAGCTGGGCGCACCCGTGGACCTGTTCTGGCAGGGCGTTGCCGACCACGGCCTGCGCGTCCCCGCGACTCTGCTGGGCCAGGGCGGCTGGCCCGCGCTGTGGAGCCGGGCACACCGCTGAAACCGGTTTTCGATAGGCCGGCGATATGCGACCGCTCGTAGCATCGGCACATGCGTGTGTTGATCGTGGAGGACGAGCCCTACCTGGCAGAGGCCATCCGCGACGGGTTGCGACTGGAAGCGATCGCGGCGGACCTCGCGGGCGACGGCGACACGGCCCTGGAGCTGCTGAGCGTCAACGCCTACGACATCGCCGTGCTCGACCGCGACATCCCCGGGCCGTCCGGTGACGAGATCGCCGCGAGCATCGTCGCGTCCGGCAGCGGCATGCCGATCCTGATGCTCACCGCCGCCGACCGGCTCGACGACAAGGTCTCCGGGTTCGCGCTCGGTGCCGACGACTACCTCACCAAACCGTTCGAGCTGCGCGAGCTCGTCGTCCGGCTGAGGGCTCTCGACCGCAGGCGCGCGCACAACCGGCCGCCGGTGCGGGAGATCGCGGGCCTGCGGCTGGACCCGTTCCGGCGCGAGGTCTACCGCGACGGCCGGTACGTGGCGCTGACCAGGAAGCAGTTCGCGGTGCTGGAGGTCCTCGTGGCGGCGGAGGGCGGCGTGATCAGCGCCGAGGAGCTGCTGGAACGGGCGTGGGACGAGAACGCCGACCCGTTCACCAACGCCGTGCGCATCACCGTCTCGGCGTTGCGCAAACGGCTGGGGGAACCGTGGATCATCGCCACCGTGCCCGGCGTCGGCTACCGCATCGACACCGGAGGCGACCATCACTAGGGAACCCGGTTTGAGCGTCCGCCTCAAGCTCACACTCAGCTACGCCGGTTTCATCATGGTGGCGGGTGGCTTGCTGCTCGCGGTCGTCTGGGTGTTCCTGCTGCGCTACGTGCCCGCGGAGCTGCACGCGTCGCTGCGCGTGCCGGACCGTTCCGAACTGGAGCGGGCCTTCCTCCCGAAAGCGCAGTGGGCGATGGTGTTCCTGCTGATCTTCGGCCTGGTCGGCGGCTGGATCCTCGCCGGCAGCATGCTCGCGCCGCTGACCCGCATCACCAACGCCACCCGCCTGGCCGCGAACGGCTCGCTCTCCCACCGCATCCACCTGGAGGGCCGCGCCGACGAGTTCCGCGAGCTCGCCGACGCGTTCGACACCATGCTCGAACGCCTCGAAGCCCAGGACGCCGAGCAACGCAGGTTCGCCGCCAACGCCTCGCACGAGCTGCGCACCCCGCTGGCGATCACGCAGATGCTCCTCGACGTCGCCCGCAACGACCCGAACGGCGACACCGGCGCACTCGTGGAGCGCCTTCGGTTCGTCAACACGAGGGCCATCGACCTGACCGAGGCGATGCTCCTGCTCACCCGCGCCAGCCAGCGCTCGTTCGCGCGCGAGCACGTCGATCTCTCCCTCATCGCGGAGGAGGCCGCCGAAACCCTCCTCCCCCTCGCCGAGAAACGCGGTCTCACCATCGAGACCTCGGGCGACGTGGCCCCCACCCTCGGCTCGCACGCACTGCTGCTGCAGATGACCACGAACCTCGTGCACAACGCGATCGTCCACAACCTCCCCGACGAGGGCACCGTGTGGATCACGACCAGCGTGGACGCCGAATCCGTGGTGCTCACCGTGGAGAACACCGGCGAGAAGCTCACCGCCGGCCTGGTCTCGACGCTCACCGAGCCGTTCCAGCGCGGCACCCAGCGCGTGCGCACCGACCACGCCGGCGTCGGCCTGGGCCTCGCCATCGTCAAAAGCGTTGCCCAGGCCCACGACGGAACCCTGACCCTCACCCCGCGGGCGGAAGGCGGCCTGCGCGTCACCGTCCGGCTCGGCTACGCGAGCGGGAAGTCGAAGTAGGTGTCCGGGTACGGTTCGTCTTTCAGCGTGTAGTGCCACCACTCGCTGTCGTAGCGCCGGAACCCGCAGGCTTCCATGACCGAGCAGAGGTGCCGGCGGTTCTCCGCCTCCACCGGCGTGATCCCGCTCGCCCCGTGGTGCGAGATCGGGTCCATCAGGTCGTGGCCGCCGCCCGTGGCCGCGAGCTCGCCGGTGTCGAGGTGGTAGAGCGTCAGGTCGACCGTGCTTCCCCGGCTGTGCCCGGACTTCCTGGCCACGTAGCCCAGTTCGAACATCTCGGCCCGGCTGATGTTCGGGTAGTGCCGCGATTTCGTCCGGCCGTCGTCCGGCAGCGTCGACCAGCGCAGGAAGCAGTCCACCGCGCGCTGGGGCCGGTACCCGTCCCAGAGCAGGAGGCCGAAGCCCAGTGACGCGGCCTTCTCCTGCGCCGCCTCCAGTGCCGCGCACAGCGCCGTCGTGCCGACGATCCGGTTCGCCAGATAGCCGTCCACGGGTTTGCCCGTGAAGTTGTCCCACGTGGCGTACTTGGCGTCCCAGCGAATGCCCGGCACCACGTCGTCCACGTAGGCGAAGTCCGTCCTCATCGGACTGTCCCCGCCAGCGCGACCAACCGGTCGATCACCTCGCCGAGCGGCAGCCCCGCGGCCGCCATCATGCGCGGATAGCGGCTGTAGGACGTCAGGCCGGGCAAGGTGTTGACCTCGTTGAGAACGACCGTGCCGTCGTCCTTGAGGAACATGTCCACCCGGGAAAGCCCTCTGCAGCCCAACGCCCGGTACACGACCTTCGCGGTCTCCTGCACCAGCGCCCGCGACCGCGCCGGGATCTCGGCCGGAACGATGAACGTGGCGTTCTCCGAACCGCTCTCCGGCTCGCTCTCCTGGTGGATCCGGAAGAACCCGTGCGACAACGCGACCTGGTCCACCTCGCCCACGACGAGATCGGCGTCGTTGCCCAGCACCGCGCACCCGATCTCGTGCCCGGCCACGGCCTCCTCGATCAGCACCTTGGAGTCGTACTGCCTGGCGATCTCCACCGCGCTGCGCAGCTCGTCCGCGCCGGACACCTTGCTGACCCCGAACGACGACCCCGACCGCGCGGGCTTGACGAACACGGGGTAGGTGAACCGGCCGGGATCGACGTCCTCGTGCGCCAGGACGGTCGCGAACGTCGGCGTCGCCACTCCCGCACCGGCGGCGACGAGGTAGGTGAGCGACTTGTCCATGCACAGCGCGGAACTCTGGACGTCGCACCCGACGTAGGGGATGCCGGAGAGCTCCAGCAACCCCTGCACGGCACCGTCCTCGCCGAGCTTGCCGTGCAGCACGGGCAGCACGACGTCCAGGCCGATCTCCTCATACCGGCCCTCGTCCAGGACGAGCAGCCCGCGGAACCCGCTGTCGAGTGACAGCACGACCGGACGGCCCTCCCATTCCGGCTCGGGCCCGTCGCAGAGCCGCCACGCGCCGCTTTGGGTGATGCCTATCCAGAACACCTCGTGCTTCTCGGTGTCGAGGTGCTTCGCGACCTCCTTCGCGGACTTGACCGAGACGGGGTGCTCCTCGCAAGCACCTCCGAAGAGAATGCCGATCCTCATATCCAGTGCCGCCTTTCGCTTTCGAAGTTCAAGCAGTTGATGAGGCTGTTCTGCACGGTGTCCCGCAACGCGTGGTCCGTGTAGTAGGCGGTGTGCGGGCTGACGACGACGTTGGGCAGCCTCTGCAACCGCAACAGCGGTTCGCACTCGACGGGCTCATCCCGGTGATCGGCGTAGAAGACGCCCTCCTCGCCTTCGAGGACGTCCAACGCCGCGCCGCCGAGCCTGCCGCTTTCCAGCTCCTCCACGAGCGCCTCGGTGTCGATCAGCGCGCCACGGCCGGTGTTGACGACGAACGCGCCGTCTTTCAGCTGCGCGATGCGTTTCGCGTCCAGGAGGTGATGGGTCTCGTCGTTGAGCGGCGTGTGCAGCGTGACGACGTCGCTCTCTCGCACCAGTTCGTCCAGCGAGACGAACCCGGCGGCAGCGCGGCTGTCACAGGCCAGGACGCGGCAACCGAAGCCGCGCAACCTGCTCATGACGGCCGCGCCGATCCGTCCGGCCCCCACCACCCCGACGGTCAGGTCGCGCAGCTCCCTGCCCCGCACGCCCAGCCGGTAGTCGTGGGAGTCCACCCGGCGAATGACGGCCTTCGCGTCGCGGACCGCCATCAGGATCAGCATCAGCGTGTAGTCGGCGACGCTGTCCGGTGAATAGGAGACGTTCTCGACCGAGATGCCGATGCTCTCCGCGTAGGCGACATCGATGTGGTTGCACCCGATGCTCCTCGTGGAGACGTACCTGACGCCGGTCTCTTTCAGCGCGCGAAGTGCGGAGTTCGCCACCCGAGTCTTGTGGCCGACGCTGATGCACCGGTTTCCCGAAGCCAGTCCGGCGTTGGCTTCGGTGACGGCCGCCTCCGTGACGGTCGGCACCACACCGAAACGAGGCGCCAACTCGCGAAACAGGACGGCCTCGTCCTGCTCACATCCGTAGACCGTGATCCCAGTTCGCAGCGCGGCAACCGTTCGCGCTGGTTCGCGGTAGTGCATGCCCCGAGTCAAGGCAGCACGACGTTGCCGGTGCGTATGCGGTTTTCGATATGTCGCGGATACGCGCCGGCATCAGGCCCTATTCACACGCGATGCCGTCGTTGTCGCGGTCGAGCGCGGGCCGGTAGCCGGGCTGCCCGCGGTGCAGCGGCGCCGCCCCGGCGGCCCTGGCCGCCGCGCAGGTCGCGTAGTACACGGACGCCGGCGCGGGCTGGGGCTGGGGTTGCGGCTGTGGTTGGGTTTGTGGTTGCGGCGCAACGGGTTGCGGCGCCGGCTTGGTGTCGAGCCCACCGCACGACGGTCCCCAGAACCCGAGCCCGGCCTGCTTGGCAACGCCCTCTGCCTGGACGATCGCGGTGTCCGCGTCGGCCACCGCCCGTGCGACACCTTGCCCCACCGCGAGAACCGCGTAGTCCTTGCCGTCGGCCAGCAACAGCCGTGAACCCGAAACCGTGACGGCCTTGCCCACCAACGTCTTCGTCGCGAACTCGGCCGACGAAGCGGCCCAGCACTCACCCGGCGACGCCAACCCGTGCACCTGCACCGTGGTGCCGTTCGACAGCACCACGGTTCGACCGTCCACAACGGACCCGACTGTCACCGGCGGCGGAGTCGTGGTGGTTGTGGTGGTCGTCGCCGTGCTCGTCGTCGTGGCGGTCCCAGAAGCCGCAACACGCGCAGATTGCGGCGTGCAAGCCGTGATGCCCACCAACAAGAGCACCGCGGGCACGGCGATGCGGGCGTTCTTCGGCAGCTGTCGCCAGGACACGAGTGCGGTCACGGCCGTCACATCGGGACACCGGCCGCACAGCGTTACCAGCGTCACCCGGACGGCCCATCACAGCGCCGAGGAAGGGGCGGACACCTCATCCGGCCTCCACCCCTTCCACCACCGGCTCAGATCTGCAGGTCGCCCTCGATGCGCTTGAGGTGGTGCCGGGCCAGCGCGAGGTTCGCGACCTCTCTGTCCAGCACGAGGTACAGGAACAGCGACCCTCTGGCCTTCACGCCGCTCATCAACCGGATCAGGTGGTACTGCCGGTGCAGCGTGATCAGGATGTCCTCGATGGTGTCGTTCAGCCCGAGTGTGGACATCACTCTGAGCTTCGACCGGACGACCTCCGTGTTCCCGGCCGCGGCCACCTCCAGGTTCAACCAGTCACCGCCGCCGCTGGTGCCGAGCGACATCCCGCTGTCGTAGTCGACCAGCGCCACACCGACGGCGCCGCCGATGGCCATGGCCTCTTTCAACGCGGTATCGATGTTCATCAAATCCCACTTTCCTGTGTCAACTGGCGGTCGTGTCCGAACACGTCTCCACACGGACGCCATTGATGAGAGCAATGAGCTGAAGGTGGACATGTGCCACCGTCAGCATTGTTCCGACTGAACAGCACGTTCCCCGAGGGCGTCCTCGATCATCCTGACGATATGACCTCTTCCTTCATTTCGGCGGATCGCGCGCTACGGTGTCAGAATCGACCCGACGCGCTCGATCACAGGCCGGGACTCGTGGAGCAGGCGCCCGAGGTTCAGTCCTTTGTCCCCGAGCGCGACCATCAGCGACATCCGGCCGATGGCGTACACGGCCATGTAGCCCGTGCTGCCGAACACCACGGTCTGGCTGAGCGTGCCCAGACCGATCACCTCCGCCGCCTGACGCGCGATGCCGAGATCGGCGGCGGCGAGTGCCGAGATGTGCGCGGGGTCGACGTTCTTCGCCACATCAGAGATGATCGGAATCCCGTCGGATGCGGCAATTACCGTGTCGGTCACCCCGGTGACATTTTCGCGAAGCTTCTGCAGCTCGACGGCCAGGGCGTCGTAGTCCAACACACTTCCCTTCTGCTTCGGAAAGGTCGAAAAGTTCAGCCAGGTCGTTCCACCCCGGCCGGTGCCGAGCCTGCTTCCGTCCGAGCGTGCAACGAAGCCAGGCTCCCGTGCGCAAAACTGAACGACGCCGCCGGTGACGCGATCTCCAACAGCCCTTCACCGAGCATGCGCGAAACCTCGACGGTGACCGGGTAAAGACCCCGGCCGACCGCGAACGCGATGTCCCGCGCACTGCGCCGTCCGGTGGCGTGCGCGATGATCTCCCGTCGTTCCGCGGTGGAACCGGCCGATTCCGCGCCGGAGGCGGCCACCACGCGGTCCCGGTACGGGGACAGGGGAAACGGCAGCGACGCAACCGCGTCCAGCCGGCGGCCCGTCTCCGACAGCAACACGTCCGGGGCCAGGCCGTCGGTCAACGGCAGAAGCGGTTCGTCGACGGAGTCGTCGACGACACATCGCTCGACGTCACCGACGGCGGCGGCGAACGCCCCGTCCCGCAGGGCGGCCGCGGCGAGAACCTGAGCCTCTGCGGCCCCGATGGTCCCGCGGGCGACCAGCACCGCCTGCAGGGACCGCGTCTGGACGCTCTCCGCCAGCGCCGCGGCCCAGCTTTCCGCGCTGACCCTGCCGGAACTCAGCAGCAGCGTCTCCACTCCCGGTGAACCGGGGCTGTCCACCGCGATCACCACGCCGTCGCACAAATGGAACAGCCCGCCGGCATTACCCACGACCCTCAATGTTCCGGTGACCCGATCAACGTGACACTGCTCCAAGGCATGCGCGAGAACATCGAATGCGGCCCGACAATCACGTCTCAGAGATCACTCCAATCGGCCACCTCTCTCTCATCGAAAGAGTGACCGTCATTGTTACCCGCAGGCCGCCAATACCGAGCCCTCACGGCGAACGCCACACGATCGAGTGAAACATTCCAGCCCGCCAAGAAAGGCGCAACATGAAGCACTTTTATTTCGATAGCCAACCGATGCATTTCAAAGAAATCGGCGGCGAGGTTGATCCGGCGGAACCGCGGGCAGTGCTGCGGGTCAGCCCGGTTCCGCGGCCGGCAGGTGCAGCACGGCCGTTCCCCTCACGTGGGCGAGGCGTTCGAGAATCCAGGCGGGCTGCTGCCGGACCCACCGGGCAACCACGGCCTTCTCCTCGTCGCGGTCGTAGTCGTCCAGGACCACGACCGCGCCAGGGGCGAGAGCCCCCGCGAGCAACGGCACCGCCGGATACCGGGCGAGAGGAGCCGTCCACCCCGGCGGACCATCCACGAACAACAGACCGCAACCGCTCAGGTCCCGCCACGCCGATTCCGCGTACCAGGACCAGATCTCGCCGTCGACGGTGTGCTGCTCCAGCGGAGCGAGCCGCACCTGCGCGATGTCACCGAGCCCCAGCCGGCCGACTTCCCGCACGACGCGTTCGTGGTAGCCGGGATCGTGCTCCAGGCTCACCACGCGGCCGGGAACGCCGAAGGTGCGCAGAGCCGTGGCCAGCCACAGGGTGGAAGTTCCGCTGCCCACTTCGACGACGAGCGAGGGCCGCCGCGACCGGATCAGCTCCACGAGGTGCAGCAGCAGATCCGGGGCCGCTGCCCACCCGTCGCCCGACGGGATGGGCGCAGCAGGTCGGAGCGTGTCCTCCAGCCGTGCCAGAAGTCGCTCGTCCTCGATCCGCACGCTGTTCCCTTCCCCCGAACCGGCCGACTGCTCGAACGCTACCCGGCGATCACCTCCAGGGCCGCCACTCCGCCTCGTCAGCGCGTGTGTCGGTCGAGCCATCCCAGGACACGCGCCGGGTTGTGCTGGAAGTGCAGGTAACCGTCCCAGCGCCGAGTGGTGCCGTGGATCCAGAAGAGCTCCTTCGGCAGTCCAGGAATGGCGTCGAACATCGCTTCCACGTCGGACGGGCGGGTCATCAGGTCGTCATGGACCTGGTAGACGAGCGCCGGCACGCAGGCCCTGCGCGCCGCGATCACAGGGGACATGTCGTCGAGACTGAAGCCGGTGCGCTGCCTGATCCTGCGGTCGAGCTCGTCCATCAGATCGTGCGGAAGGCCGGCGCGCTCCAAGCCCCGCTCGAGGACCACCCGCGGTGACAGCGGCTGGCAGGCGACCAGGCCGCGGACGCCGGCGAACGCCTGTGGCGCTCGCCGCATGGCGAAGAAGGTGGCGTTGGCTCCAAGGCAGCGGCTGAACAGAACGATCTTCAGGTGCCGGAGGTCCCGGCGGGATCGAACGTAGCCGAGTGAGCCGATGACGTCGCGCGACTCGAAGATGCCGCCGGTGGTGACTCCACCGTCCGCGGTACCGCTGTGACCGAAGTTGCGCAGGTCGTAGGCGAGCACGTGGTAGCCGGCGTCGTGCAGGACCGCGATGTCCGGCACCAGGTCGACCTCGACGTCGTTCCCGGTCGCGGCGAAGGTCGAACGCCAGGGGTCCAGGTGCGCCGGCAGCCCGGAACGGCTGAAGAAACGCGGGTGGTTGAGCACCACGATCGTGTCGGCGTGCTCGGCCTGGACGAACCACCCCTCCAGACGCGTCCCGTCCTCGGACGGGAACGTGACCTCCTCGAACCTCAGACCGTGCTCGGCGGGGGTGTGCAGGACAGGCGACCGAGCCGAGACGCTGAAGTCGTCGGCGATCCTGTTCAGCACCGAGTCGAACTGCTCCACGCGGGCAGGCACGACTCACGCTCCTGTCCGGGTCAGTCCGCCGTCGACGTGGATGATCTGGCCGGTGATGAAGTCCGCGGCGTCGGAGACCAGGAACCCCAGGACGTTGCCGAGATCGGCAGGGACCGACAGTCGCCTGATGGTCTGCATCGCCGAGATCCGGGTGAGGACCTCGTCCGCGGTGGGGCCTTTTTCCCTGGCACGGCCCAGAAATCCTTCGGTGGCCACGACGCTGGGGGCGATCGCGTTGACGGTGATCCCGCTGTCGCCGAGCTCGTTGGCCAGTGCCCTGGTCAGTCCGTGCACACCGGCTTTGCTGGTCAGGTAGGCGAGATCCCTGCCGTGCAGCAGCGTGCTGGCCGACCCGGTGTTGACGATGCGCCCCCACCCGGCAGCCCTCATCCCGGGGCTGAACGCCTGGGCGAACCGCAGGATCGGTTCGACGTTGACCGCCTGCACCCGCCGCCACAGATCGATGGTCACGGCCTCCAGATCGGCGACGGGGAAGATCCCGGCGTTGTTGACCAGGATGTCGACGCGGCCGAAACGGCCCAGCACGGTCGCGACGACGGTGGCGACCTGGTCGGATCGGCTGACGTCACAGACCAGCCCGAGTTTCGCGCCCCCGCCGGCCAGACCTGCCAGGCCGCCGGTCGGGTCGTCGACGTCGACCGCGACGACGTGGGCGCCGTCCGCGGCCAGCCGCTCGACGTAGGCGCGTCCGATCCCGCGCGCGGCCCCTGTGACCACCGCGGTCTTCCCCGCCAGCGTCATGGTCGCGTGCCCGGAGTGAAGGTGAGCCCGATCTGGGTGGCGATCCCGAAGTGGTCCTCGAGGTGCCAGGTCTGGACGATCCGGCCGTTCTCCAGCCGGTGCAGGTCGGTGGCGCGGAACTCGACCCGGTTGCCGGTGCCGGGAACACCCAGCAGCTCGCCGGTGTGAACGCCGCGCCCCACCGAGCGCACAGCCACCCGGTCGCCGGAAGCGACGACGTCCTCGATCGTCACGGTGAGGTCGCTGAACACGCCGCGCAGATGCGTGATGGTGTCCTTCCACCCCTGGGCACCGGGCCCGGTCCGCAACGCGGGAACCGCCTCCCAGCCAGGAGCCAGCGCTTGGTCGACCAGTGCCGTCTCGCCGGTGTTCAGCGCCTCGTAGAAGTCGCGGACGAGGGTGTCGACGTCCGCGGCGGCGTTCGTGGTCATGTGCACTCCGTGAGAGCAACGGGGTGACCGGCGACAAGAATGAGCCGGCCACCGACAGAACCAATGTAAACTCAACCGTACCGTTTACTTTTGAGGGATGCAAGATGACCACAGGTCCGCGGGGCGGCGGCCAACGGCGCGGCGACGAGCTGCGACGTCACATCCTCTTCGTGGCCAAGGACGTGTTCCTGGCCGTGGGCTTCGAGCGAACCTCGATGGACACCGTCGCAGCACGTGCGGGAACGTCGAAGCGGTCGCTCTACGCCCACTTCGAGACCAAGGACAAGCTGTTCGACGCGGTGCTGGACCTGGTGCGCGAGCTGTACCTGGGCAAGCTGCGCACGCCCGACGCCTACGCCGGCGACCCCGCCGACATCACCGAAACGGTCACCCGGTTCTGCGGCCGGTTCCTCCAGCTGATGACCTGGGAAGCCCAGGTGCGGACCTGCCGCCTCAGCATCGCGGAGGCCGAACGCCTCCCGCACAGCTCGCGGGCCTACTTCGACGCCGTGTTCGCCACGACCTACCAGCGGCTGGCCTCCTACCTGGCCGACCACCACGGACTGGACAGCGCCACCAGCACGGCACTCGCGCAAGACCTGCTCAACCGCACCGTGCTGCCGTCCCTGCTGCGCACGCTGCTCGGCGTCGAGGACGTCATCACGACAACCCACTCACCAAGTGCGACAGACCTGGCCGCCGACGTCGACCTGGACGCAATCCGCACAACGGTCAAGGCACTCCTGCCGACCGGCGTCGAGAAGGCTGGCTGAGCAGTCCGCCGGCGCCTCGAACGTCGCACCGGCCGCGCCGCCTACTCGCCGCCAGGCGGAACCGACTTCCTGACGTCCACGAGGATGTCGACCACGTCGCACGCCAGGGCGGCCAGCTCGTCGACCTGTTCGGCGAGGTCCATGTCGGTGAAGGTGAAGCACGCGACACCGCCGGCGACGTCCACGGCGGGCGGCTGGTACGACTTGAGCTGGGCGAGAACCTTCTTCTCGGCGTCTCCCGCGACCAACGGTGCCAGACTGCCCGACATCTCGTAGCCCCTGGAGGCCTCGGGCGGGTCCATTCGCAGATCTCCGTGCAGCTCCGGCACGTCCACCGCCACCACGAGGCCCAAGACGGTGACTGCTCCGACGGGGACGCCTTGATAGCGACTGGAGGGCACTGTCGAGGAGAAGACAGCGGCTCGCACGGTCCGCCCTTCCCGGGTTACCGCCACCGCCGCGCGCCGCGTCCGTTCAGTGGCGCTCATCCGCCCCGCCGCCACGTCCTCGTCGTCGGGGACCTGTCGCCAGCCGGGCTTGCCCGCCTGGCGCCGGAGCGCTCCGGTGGCCGCCGCGGCCGAGCGGAGCAGCGCGGACCGCTGCCCGGCGTTGATGATCGAGTACACGGCTGTCGTGATCAGGAGGAAGACTCCGATCAAGGCCACGACCAGCAGAAAATCCATGCGTCCTCCGAGGAGCGTTCGCGCGGCACGGCTCCCCGGTGGCGGGGAGCCCTCATTGGACTACGTCACCGGCGTCGTTTCGCTCTTGTCCGGGCAGAGTCACCTTCTTGACGTAGAGCTGGTCGAGTGCTTCGGGAGCGAGGTGGGGCAGGACGAGGTCGTCCGCGATCCGCGTCGCGTGAGTTGTTCCCACAACGTGGTCCTTCCTGTCGATCGTCGGTTTCCGGGCGCCGTCGACCGGTGCGGCCGCGTGTGCGGGCCCGTGTCACGGGGATTTCGTTGCGCGGTAGGCAGGTAACGCCGCGCAGAGGGTGGCCAGGTCGCGGCCCGCGCTGTGGACTGTCGCGTCAGGACGGACGACCGCGGCGTGGGCGGAGCCGCGGCGCAGCCAGCGGTGCAGGGGGCTTCCCGGCCCGGCCACCACGAGTACGGCTCCGCGTTGTTCGATGTCCACGCGCTGCGCGGGCGACGGCTCGGCGACGCTGACGACGGCGAACCGGCCTGCTGCCACGTCATCGAAGCGCCGGCCGCCGTCGACCGGTGCGTTCGGGCATTGCCGGCCCGCCAGGGAATGCCCCAGGCGCGGGCGCACCACCAGGGCGGAGCGGTGCAGGGCCGGGGTTTCGGTGGCGAGCACGCGCTTGCGCAGGCCGGGCACGAGGTGCAGGCGGGGTGCCGCGACGCGGCGCAGGAGGTTGCCGAGCTCGCCGCCTTCGGTCATGGCGGTGCCCATCAGCTTGGCGAGCCGGATCATGGCGGTGGCGTGGGGTTTGCGTTCGGTCTCGTAGCTGCCGAGGACGGTTTCGGCGAGCGTGCCGTCGAGCACGCCGGCGAGCTTCCAGGCGAGGTTCACGGCGTCGCGCATCCCGGCGCCCATGCCCTGCCCGATGAACGGCGGGGTGAGGTGAGCGGCGTCGCCCAGCAGGAAGACGCGCCGATCGCGCCAGCGGTCGGCGACCTGGGCGCGGAAGGTGTACTCGGCGACGCGGACGATCTCGAACTCCTCGGCCGGCGCCTCCCCCGTCCACGGCTTGATCAGCGGCAGCAGCGCGGCCGGTTCGCGGTAGTCGTCTGCCGTTTCACCGGCGGCCAGCTGGAACTCCCAGCGGTAGCGGTTCTCTCCGACGCGCATGTAGGTGGCGGCGCGGGAAGGGTCGGAGACCTGGTGCACCCCTTCCCAGGCACCGAGTTCGGCGTCGGTGCGGACGTCGACGACGAGCCAGCGCTGGGTGAACCCGAGGTCGCGCATGACGGCGCCGATCGAGGTCCGGGTCAGGCTGTTCGCTCCGTCGCAGCCGAGGACGTACCGCGCGCGCACCGAGTCCGGCCGGCCGGTCGAGTCGGTGAACTCCACGCGCACACCGTCGAACTCCGGGACGAGTGAGGTGACCTCCGCGCCGCCGTGCAGCGTGGCGGCGCGGTGTCGCCCGAGTCCCTTGCGCAGGAGCGCTTCCAGCTCGGGTTGGTCGAACATGCTGGCCTCGGGGTAGCCGTGCCGGCCGTGCGCCGCGTCGCGCCGGAACTCCGCGAGCACGTGCAGGTCCCGGTCCACGAGCCGCAACCCGTTGCAGCGCCAGGAGATCTGCGAGAACTCCGCGAACAGGCCGAGCCTGCCGAGAATGCGGCAGATCTCGTCGTCGAGGTGAACGGCGCGCGGCTGGGGGTAGATCGTTTCCCACCGGTCGAGGACGAGCGACTCGATGCCGTGCTGGGCCAGCAGGGCGGCGGCGGTGAGACCGGTCGGGCCCGCGCCGATGATCACCACGGGTACGTCGGTCACGAGGCACCTGCCAGGCGCCAGCCGATCGCGTAGCGGCCGAGGACCGCCTTGATCGCCGGCTCGTCGGCGTCGCCCGAGATCCGCACCACGGCGATGACCGAGCCCTCGTCGATCTCGGCGTCCACCTCGAGCACGCCGGGCAGGCCGGCGAGGGCGCCGGTGAGCTCGCGGCGGGTGGCGTCGGCGCGCAGGGCGGGCTTGTACGGCTTGCCGAGGTCGGTGAGCGGCAGGGCGTCGAGCACCGTGACGGTCTTCGGCGCGGCCGCGGACTCGGGGACGTGGTCTCGTGCCCAGTCGTACAGCTCCTGTTCGGTGACCGCGGAGCCGGAAGCGAGCGTCACGTAGGCGACGGGTACCTCGCCGGAGTGGGCGTCCGGCCGGCCCACCGCACCGGCGGCGGTGACCGCGGGGTGGGCGAGCAGGGCGTCCTCGATCAGTGCCGGGTCGATGTTGTGGCCACCGCGGATGATGAGGTCCTTGGCGCGACCGGCGAGGTACACGAACCCGTCGGAGTCGAGACGGGCGAGATCACCGGTGTCGAGCCAGCCGTCGACGAGCTTGCCGAGCCCGTCGAGGACGTGACCGTGCTCGTCTTGACCGGTGACGTAGCCGGCGAACACCGCGGGGCCGCTGATCGCGAGCACGCCGGTGCGGCCGGCTGGGAGGTCTTCCCAGGTGCCGTTCTCGTGGACGCGGACGGTTTTCATCCGCTGGTAGGGCAACCGTTGACCGACCGAGCCGGGCCGGGGCGCGTCGGGGAAGCTGCGCGCGCTCGCGCAGGTCGCTTCGGTGAGGCCGTAGCCTTCGACGAGCGTGATGCCGGTGTGGGCCTGGAAGTTTTCGCGCACGGACGACGGCAGCGGAGAGGCGCCGACCATGGCGAAGCGCAGGCTGCTGATGTCCGCGTTGACGGGGCACTGCGCGAGCACCGCGTAAACAGTGGGGACCGCGCTCATCGTGGAGATCCGGTAGTACTCGATGATCTTCCAGAACTCGCCGTAGAGCGGGACGTCGCGATAGCCCAGCGGCCCGGCCCAGACCACGTGCTGTCCCTTGAACAGCGGCGTGAGCAGGGTGACGACGAGTGCGTTGACGTGGAACAGCGGCAGCGCGGCGAAGAGGGTGGCGTGCTCGTCGAGCAACGAGTTGGCGGCCAGCATCCAGGCGTCGGCGATCTCGCCGGCCTGCGTGTGCGCGGCCAGTTTCGGCGCGCCGGTGGTGCCGCCGGTCGGGAAGAGCGCCGCCAGGTCCTCCGGGCGGGGCGGTTCGCCGAAGAACGCCGACGAGTCGTGCCACGCCGCCAGCTCACTGAGGTAGCCGACGCGGATTCCGGGCAGGCGCGGCAGGTCCGGGGCCGGCTCGGCGGCGCCGGTGGGCCGCAGCACCAGGAGGAAGTCGACCTGGCCGTCCTGGGCCAGGGCCTGCGCGGTCTCCCAGACGGCCGGGGACAGCTCGGGACCGGCGGTGACGAGCACCCGCGCGCCGCAACGACGCAGGAGCTGGGCGAGATGCTTGCGCGACAGGCCACCGTTGAGGGGCGCCGCGATCCCGGCGAGCTGCGCGGCCAGGGTGGCGGGCACCAGCTCGGCGGTGTTGGGCGACATCAGCGCCACCGCGTTCCGCCGGCGGACACCGATGCCGTGCAACAGATTCGCGTACCGGTGGACGTCACCGAGCAGTTCGGCGAAGGTGCGCTGCTCGGGTTCACGCCAGCGCGCGGCTTCCGGCAGCACGGTGATCGCGGTGCGGTCCGGCCATTCGGTGGCGGCGCGGACCAGGAGGGCGTAGGTGGACGCGGGAAGGCCGCGTGCCGCCAGCGGCACGGCTTCGATCGCGGCGACGTCGGTGGGGGCGGAGTACTCCGGCCACAGCAGGCTCTCGGTCATCGGGCGTACCTCACCACCGTGCGCTGGGTGCCCAGGTCGATTGCGCCGTCCCGGGTGGCGACGGTGGCCTCGATGACGTCGCCGTCCTGGAGGTAACGGGGATTCCGCTCCTGGCCGCGGAAGAACAGCTTCCACTTGAGCGCCGGCGGCAGGAGGGAGCCGACGATCTCCGCCGGCTTCGGCGGGGCGGACAACGCCGTGCCGACCGGGGTGCCGGTCAGGACGAGGTCTCCCGGATCGAGCCGTTGGAAACGGGCGAGGGCCCGGAGGGCCTCGGCCGGGTGGTAGATCATGTCGGTGACCGACTGGTCCTGGCGGGTTTCGCCGTTGACGGTCAGTTTCAGCCGCAGGTCGGTGAACCGCTTGAGCTCGTCGGCGTCGAGCAGGACCAGCGCGGGCCCGGTGGGGGTGAACGTCGGGTAGGACTTGGCCTCGTAGAACTGGGTCTGGGGCAACTGGATGTCGCGTGCGGAGATGTCGTTGGTCACCACCAGGCCCGCGACGAAGCCGGAGACGTCCTCGCCGATCTCCGTGCCGACCGGGATCTCCGCGCCGATGACGAGGCCGATCTCGACCTCGTAGTCCAGGAGCCGCACGTGGGCCGGGCGCACCACGTCGTCGTGCGGACCGCTGATCGAGCCGGACGACTTGCGGAAGAACGTCAGCGGCACGGTGTCCGGGTTCCCGCCGGTGTCCTTGACGTGCGAAGCGAAGTTGGTCATCTGGGCGACCAGCCGGCACGGGGCGGTGACCGGCGAGACGAGCTCGAGGGCCTCCGCGTCGACCGTGTCCCCGCTCGCCGCCGCAACGTCGAGGGCTTGCCGGTCGGCCAGCAGTTGTGCGGTGGTCGTCGCGCGGGTGGCGACCTTGGCCGCCCCTGCCGGGGTGGCCACCCACCAGGCGTCGGCGGTGCGCAGGACGGAAATGCTCATGACACAGCTACTTTCAGCAGGCCGCGAAGGCGGTCGAAGTCGAACTCGTTCTCCTCGCGCAGCGCGCCGATGACGGCGCGCAGCTCGCCGAACGCCTCCCGGCCGGGTTTGACGCCGAGGAAGTCCTTGGTGGCGGGCGGGCCCCACTGGGCCAGTCCCGACGCGGTCATCGGCGCCCAGCCGGGTTCGAGCGTGCAGTCGAACATGTCGCCGTCGCTGAAATGCTCGACGAGGAAGCCGTCGGGGTCGCGCCAGTAGTCGAACAGCTGGCTGCCCTGGATGTGCCTGCCGATGCCCCACGATCGCCGGTAGCCCTGGTCGAGCAGGTACTCGCCGCCGGCGGCGAGTGAGTCGAGGTCCGGCACCTGATAGGCCGAGTGCACGTACCGGTTCGCCGGTCCCAGCACCAGCGCGAGGGTGTGGTGGTCGGCCGGGGTGTCGCCGCGGTCGCAACGGATGAAGCTCATCACCGGGCCCCGTCCGCGCTGGCCGGGGTAGAAGAGGAAGTCGCTCACGATCAGCCCCAGGTGGCTGAGGTACCAGTCGAGCGTTTCGCGGTACTTCCTGGTCTGCAGCACGACGTGACCGAGCCGCTGCACCTTGACCGGTTCCCGCCGCGGCCGCTGGGTGGCGTTCACCCGCGCGATGTCGTGCCCGAAGTTCAGGGTCAGCGGCTCCTGCCCAGGCAACGCCGGAAGCTCGTGCGTGCCGGACACGACCCGCACTCGGGCGCCGCTCGGGTCGTGCAGGTCCACGGTGACCCCACCGAGGCTCTCCGGCAGGCGCGTGACCTTGCGCTCGGTGGCGTCCGCCAGGCGAAGCACGTCCGCCGGGTCAGCGGCCCGGAACGCCTGTCCGGCGAACCGCGAACGCGGGCCGCGGCGGATCAGGACGCAGGGCGCACCGGGTTCGGTGCCGCGCAGCTGCAGTTCGTCCGCGGTGCGCAGCGAGGTGGTGAAACCGAAGGCGTGCGCGAACAGTTCGGCCTTGCCCAGGTCCGGCTTCTCGAACTCCAGCCACGCCAGGTCGTGCACCTTGATGACCGGATTGCCCGCCCTCCCCCGGTGTTCCCCAGGTAACGCACCCTGCTCGCTGTGCAGGTCAGCGTGGGGATCGTGGTGATCGATCATCGCCCCTCCCATATTGTTGACGATATCGTCACTTCCGATCGCATCGTCAGTCAAGAGGTTCTGACGATTTCCTCAGTTCTGTGACGATCAGCTAGGGTGCCCCTGGGAGGCGAGGGCATGACCGAGCAGGCGACCGGCGACCGGTTGACGCGGCGCAAGGCGCGGACACGTGCCGCACTGCTCCAGGCGGCCCGGACCTTCATCGCGGCCGGGAACACGAACGTCCCGATCCTGGAGATCACTCAGGCCGCCGACGTCGGGATGGGCTCGTTCTACAACCACTTCGAGAGCAAGGAACAGCTCTACCAAGCCGCGGTGGAGGACGCTCTTGACCGTTACGGCGCCTTGCTCGACGAGCTCACCGCGGAGCTGGGCGACCCGGCGCTGGCGTTCGCGCAGAGCTTCCGGCTGAGCGGCCGCCTTCACCGGCTACAGCCCGAACTGAGCCGGGTGCTGCTGAACAACGGACTCACCCTGGCCGCGTCCGAGCGCGGGTTGGCGCCCAGGGCTCGCCGGGACATCGAGGCCGCCGTCGCAGCGGGCCGGTTCACCGTGCGCGACCCCGAACTCACCATGGTCACTGTGGCCGGCGCGATGCTGTGCCTCGGCCGGCTGCTGCACGACCAGCCCGACCGTGACGCTGCGGCGGCGACCGACCAGGTCGCCGAGGACCTCCTGCGCATGCTCGGCCTTGCCGCCGACGAAGCTCACGAACTCTGCCGGCGTCCCCTGCCCGAGCCCGCCGCGTAGTCCCTCCCCGCCTACCTGCCCCAACTCGCACTTTGTCGCACCCTCTGGTCGGCGTGCCCACGTTTCACTCGACTGTGCGAAACGATACATCGCGTATCGGATACATACTGGATTACGATACGCCGTGTATCCAAGACGGTGGGAGCAATGATGAGAGCAATGGTCTCGGCCGGGGTTGGCATGGCACTGGTTCTGACGACGGGAGCCTGCGGTGCCGGTGACGCCACCGGCACCGCCTCGGCGGTGGACGGTAAAGCGCAGGAGCTGGCGCAGTCCCTGACGGCGAAGACCGACCGGAAGACGTCGCGGTTCACCTACGACTTCTCCGCGGCCGGTCAGCACCTGACGGGGAAGGGTGAGGGGCGCTACTCCGGTGCGGACAGCGCGATTTCGACGACCACGACCGTCTCCGGCGAACCCGCCGAGGTCCGGATCGTCGACAAAGCCGGGTACGTGAAACTGCCGAAGGCGGCTGGCGCGGGCGGCAGGGCCTGGGTCAAGGTCACCGCCGACGGCAAGACCGACAAGGTGATCGGCGCGTACCTGGACGCGGCCGAGTTGAGTGATCCCAGTCAGCTGATCGCGCAGATCCAGAAGTCCGGCAAGGTCGCCGGGAGCGAGCAGGCCACTCTCGACGGGAAGCAAGTCACCCACTACCGGGTGGACGTCGAGGCCACCGTTTCCGCCGAGCTCTGGGTCGACGGAGACGGACTGCCGGCCCGGATCACCGAGACGTTCAGCGGGATCACGTCGCAGTCGATCACCGTCGACTACCGCGACTGGGGTGCCGCTGTCAGCATCCAAGCGCCGCCCGCCGACCAGGTGGGTGAACTGTGAGCCCGGCCCGGCGCGCATTGAAGGTCTCGGCGACCGTCGCGCTTCTCGCCACCGGCCTGCTCACCGGCTGCGGCCCAGATCTCGCCGGCACCACGGCCGACGGTGAAGGAACGCCGACGAGTGCACTGCCGACAGAACAGCTCACCGTTTCCGCCGACCAGGCGGGGCGTCAGTGGCCGGCAGCTTCGGCGGCCACGATCAAGCCCGGTGTGCAGACCTACACCACGGGATCGGGTCAATGCACGGCGAACTACGTCTTCGTCGACGAGACGGGAAACGTCTACCTCGGCCAAGCCGCGCACTGCGCCAGTACAGGCGAGAGCAACGAGACCAACGGCTGCAGCGCGGGCAGTCTTCCGCTCGAGACCGCGGTGACCTTCAACCGCGGGGGCTCACCGGCGGCCAGCGGTACGGTCGTCGGGACCGGCCAGCTCGCGTACAGCAGCTGGCTGACCATGCACAAGCGAGGCGAGAAGGACCAGAACGTCTGCGCCTACAACGACTTCGCGCTGGTGAAGGTCACAGCGAAGGACTACGGCAAGGTCAATCCGAGCCTGCCGTACTGGGGCGGCCCCAACGGCATCAACACCACGGGTGCCAATCCCGGCGACCGCGTCTACAGCTACGGCAACTCCAGCCTCCGGCTGGGCATCACCGAGCTTTCACCGCAGACCGGCCAGATCACGCAAAGCCAGTCCACCGGCGGTTGGACACACGCCTTGGCCGCCCCCACGCCCGGAGTCCCCGGCGACAGCGGCAGCGCCTTCCTCGATCGCGGCGGGAACGCCCTCGGCACCCTGTCGACGCTGGGCCTGTCACTGCCGATCATCAACAACATCGGCGACATCGGCCGCGAACTCGCCTACGCCCAGGCACATTCCGGCATCCCCGGGCTCAGGCTCGTCCTCGGCACCGAGCCGTTCACCCCGAACCGCTGACCCTACCGACCCGGAGCGATCAAGGCCGTGAACAGCCGGGGAAGCACGTCGGTCAGATACCGGCTGTCGGCCTTGTCGGGGAGGTCGTCGAGGATCGCGCGTTCGAGCATGGTCTCGTAGAGGGCCACGATCGTGACGACAGCACTGCGCGGATCGACCGTCAGCCGCAGGTCCAGCCGGCCGAGCAGGTTCTGCAGGATGTCGCCGAGCGCGTCGTGGAACCGGCCCTCGGCGGCCGCGGCCGGCTCGCGCAGTTCCGACTGCCGCATTGCCTGAGCGCGGAACTCGGCGTTGAGCAGGTACCACGTCTCGTCGGCGGCGAGGGACTCCATGAACAGGATGCCGGCCTCCTGCAGCACCCTGTCGACCGTGCCGGGCGAGCCCGGCTCCGCGGCGCGGGTGGCCTCGTCCACGGCGACGCGCAGCCGCTCGGCGCGCTCCTTCATCCTCACCTCGTAGATCGCCAGGAACAGCTCTTCCTTGCTGGCGAAGTTGGAGTAGAAGGCACCTCGGGTGAAGCCGGCGCGGTCGCAGATCAGCTCTACCGGGGCATCACGGATGCCCAGCTCGGTGAACACGTCGTAGGCCGCCGCCATGACCCGTCGCCGGGTCTCCGCGCGCCGACGGGTCATGCCCTTCGGGTTGCCGAGACCCGCGCCGGTGGTCGCCATGTCGCTCACCTTACTTTCGCCGCCTCACCCGGAGGAGTGACGGGCTACACGTTGCATCGGATACATGATGAATTACGATACACCGTGTATCCGACGTGTTGGGAGTCCTCGTGTCGTCGTTCCTCTACCGGCTGGGCCGCGCCGCCGCCCGTGCTCGGGTGCTCGTGCTGGCGCTGTGGGTGGTGGTGCTGGCCGCGGCCGGCGGAGCGGCACTGGTGTTCAACCACGGCACCGACGACGCGTTCGCCATCCCCGGCTCGGAGTCGCAGGACGCCCTGGACCACCTCGGCCGGGTCTTTCCGGAGGTCAGTGGCACGTCGGCTCAGCTGGTGCTGGTGGTCGGGGATGGCGCGAAGGCCGACACGCCGCAGAACCGCGCGGCGGTGGCGCAGGCGGTGACGCGGATCGGGAAGCTGGACCAGGTCGCGACCGTCGTGAACCCGTTCGACGCGAGCGTGCACGGCGCGGTGTCGGGTGACGGCCGGGCCGCGTTGATCGCCGTGCCGTTGAAGGTGCAGCTCGCGAAGGTCGACCCGGCCACGAAGACGCAGCTGTCCGCGATCGCCGCGGATCTCGGGGCCGCCACCGGCGCGAAGGTCCACACCGGCGGCGACGCGTTCTCGAACCGGGTCCCGAAGCTCAGTCCGACCGAGGGGATCGGCCTGATCATCGCCCTGCTGGTGCTGGTGCTGATGTTCCGTTCCCTGATCGCCGCGGTCATGCCGTTGCTCACGGCGATCCTCGGGGTCGGGGTCGCCATCGGGCTGATCTTCCTCGCCACGCTGGTCACCCCCATCTCCTCGACGGCGCCGATGCTGGCGGTGATGATCGGGCTCGCGGTCGGCATCGACTACGCCCTGTTCCTGATCTCGCGGCATCGCGACCAGCTCGGCGAGGGGCTCGACGTCGAGGAGTCGATCGCCCGCGCCGCCGCCACGGCGGGGTCGGCGGTCATCTTCGCCGGCCTCACCGTCGTCATCGCCCTGCTCGGCCTGGCCGTGGCGGGGATCCCGTTCCTGACCACCATGGGCGTCGCCGCCGCGGTCGCCGTGGCCCTGGCGGTCGCGATCGCCGTCACGCTGGTGCCCGCGCTGATGTCCTTCGCGGGCAAGCGGTTGCGGCCGCGCGCCCCCAAACCGCGACGGACCCCGCGCCGGCGGAAACCCCAGATCGCACGCTGGTGGGTGCGCGCCGCGACGAAGGCGCCACTGGTCACCGTGCTGGTCGTGGTCGCCGGGCTGGCCATCTGCGCGATCCCCGCGACCTCGTTGCGGCTGGCGTTGCCGGACAACGGCACCGAGGAGCACGGCAGTCCGGCCCGCGACACCTACGAGGTGGTCAGCGAGCACTTCGGACCCGGCTACAACGGCCCGTTGATCGTCACCGCCGACATCATCACCAGCACCGATCCCGTCGGCCTGGTGAACAGGATCGCCGACGAGATCCGGCACGTCCCCGGCGTCGCCTCGGTCCCGCTGGCCACCCCGAACCCCAAGGGGGACACCGGAATCATCCAGGTCGTCCCCGCGACCGCGCCGGACTCCGCGCAGACCGGCGAACTGGTCACACGGCTGCGCGGGCTGGAGCCGCACTTCCGCGACGCCTACGGGACGCAGACCGCCGTCACCGGCATCACGGCCGTCGGGATCGACGTGTCCACCCAGCTCGGCAACGCCCTGCTCCCGTTCGGGATCCTCGTCGTCGGGCTCTCGCTGATCCTGCTCGCGATGGTGTTCCGCTCGATCTGGGTGCCTGTCAAGGCGACCGCCGGCTACCTGCTCTCGGTCGCCGCGGCGTTCGGCGCGACGTCGTTCGTGTTCGTGCAAGGACATCTCGCGGACGCGCTCAACGTGACGCACACCGGCAGCGTGATCAGCTTCCTGCCGATCATCCTCATGGGTGTCCTCTTCGGACTCGCCATGGACTACGAGGTCTTCCTCGTCTCCCGGATCCGCGAGGACTACGTCCACCACGGCGATCCGCACCACGCGATCGAGTCCGGGTTCGTCTCCGCGTCCCGGGTGGTCGTCGCGGCGGCGGTGATCATGTTCGCGGTCTTCGCCGCGTTCGTGCCGGAAGGCAGCGCCACCATCAAACCCATCGCCTTCAGCCTCGCGATCGGCGTCTTCGTCGACGCCTTCATCGTGCGCATGACCCTGGTGCCCGCGGTGCTGGCGCTGCTGGGACGCCGCGCCTGGGGGCTGCCGCCGAAGATCGACCGGGCGCTGCCGGTGTTCGACGCCGAGGGCGACGCCCTCATGCACGAACTGCGGCTCGCCGACTGGCCCGCCCCCGGCAGCGCCGAGGCGATCAGCGCCCGCGGCCTGCGGCTGGAGGACGACCGGGGCCGCCCGGTCTACACCGACCTCGACCTGCATCTGCCCCGCGGGGAAGTCCTCGTGCTGCACGGCACCGGTGCCTGCGGCAAAACCGCCCTGCTCTACACACTCGCCGGGCGCGTCACGAAGTTCTCCGGAGACCTCAAGGTCCTCGGCCGCGTGCTGCCCCAGCACACCCACGCCCTGCGCCGCGACGTCGCCGTCGTTGCCTGCCGGGACACCGGAAACCCGGCCCGGCAGATCGCCGCCGCCCTCGACGACGACGCCGCACTGATCGTCGTCGACGACGTCGACCTCGTGCTCCGCACCGACGTCCGCGACCAGGTCCGCGCCCTGCTCGCCGCCGGGGCCGCCACCTTCGTGCTGACCTGCCAGGACCCCGAACGCATCCGGGACCTGCTGCCCGGCCACGTCACCCACCTGCACGCCCTCACCGCCGCCCAGCCCGTCGAGGTCTTCTGATGCTCAAGCCCTTCGCCAACTCCGCCCGTGCCCTCGCCACGGGCCCGCTGACCTGGCGCACCTGGACCGGCCTGATCGCCGTGCCGCTCATCGTCATGGGCCTGCTCACGTGGGCGTTCTGGGCACCCGACACCAACCACGGCACCGCCAGGGCCGCCGTGGTCAACAACGACGAACCCGTCCAGGTGGGCGGCCAGACCGTTCCGCTCGGGCGGCAGCTGGCGGGATACCTCACCCACAGCGAGGATTCGGCCTACGACTGGGTCCTCACCGACGCCGACGACGCCGCCGCAGGCCTCGCCGACGGCAGCTACGCGGCCACGGTGACGATCCCGAAGGACTTCTCGGCCCGCGCCACCTCCAGTGCCACCGCCAAACCTCTCGAAGCCCAACGGGCACAGGTGCGGGTGCGGACGTCCGGCGCGGCCGGCGTCAGCGACCCCGGCCTGGCCGACCAGATCGCCCAGGCCACGCAACGCACGTTGAACCAGCAGGTCGTGGAGACCTATTTGGACAACGTGTACGTCGGATTCACGACCCTGCACCAGAAAGTCGGCCAGGCCGCGGACGGCGCGAGCCAGCTGGCCGACGGAACCCGCCGGCTGTCCGACGCCGCCGGGCAGCTGAGCGCGGGCGCCGACCAGCTCGCCGCCGGGACCGGCCGGCTCGCCGACGGCTCCGGCAAGCTCGCCTCCGGACTCACGCAAGCCGAGCGGGACACCGCCCAACTTCCGGCCCTCACCCGTCAACTGGCCGACGGCGCCAACCAGGTCGCCAACGGCAACGAACAGATCGCCACCGCGGTCGTGCCGCTGGCCAACCGGATCATCAACGCCATCGACACGCTGCCCTCGGCGGGCAGCGCGGCCCAGCAGTTCCGGCAACTCGCCGACCAGTGCACGGCAAACGGCGGTTCGGCCTCGTTCTGCGACGAGCTCCGCCGGACCGCGGACCGGTTCACCACCGACGCACAGAAGATCGACAACGCCAAAGCAGGCGTCCGCGCCAACGCCGTGCAGGTCCGCGACTCCGTCCAGGCACTGGCGACCGGGGCCCGCAAGGTCGCCGACGGCAACGCCCGGCTCGCCGCGAAGTCCGGGGAACTGGCCTCCGGCATCGCCTCCGCCGCCAGTGGCGCGAGGCAGCTCGACAACGGCGTCCAGCAAGCGAACTCCGGCGCGCAGCAGCTCGCCTTCGGAGCCGCACAGCTGAAGGACGGGGCCAGGAAGGTCGACGACGGCGCCGGGGAGCTCGCCGCCCAGCTGGGCAAGGGCCGTGACCAGGTGCCGAGCTACACCGACGCCGAACGCGCGCACCTCAAGACCGTCGCCGCGAATCCCAGCACCGCCACGACGGACAGCACTCCGATCGGCACCCTGGCCCTCACGCTCTTCGCCGCACTCGCCCTCTGGGCGCTGGCCCTGGCCACCTACATCGTCACCCAAGCCGTGCCGGACGGCGTCCTGACCGCGCGCGAGCCCACGTGGCGGATCATCCTCCGCGCCGCCATCCCCGGCGCGACCGCGGCGGGCATGGCCGCACTCGCCATCACCGCGATCGCCGTCCCCGTCCTGAAACTCGGCTTCACCGGCACCATCGGCTTCCTGCTGATCGCGCTGCTGGCCGCCTCGGCGTTCGTCGCGCTCAACCAGGCCGCCGCGGCGATCTTCGGCCGCGCCGGCCGGATCGCCTCTCTGGCCGTGCTGGTGCTGGCGAGCGCGACCGGCGTCGTCTCGACGCTCCCCGGACCGCTCTACTCACTCGCGAACTACCTCCCGACCCACGGCGCCGTCCTTGCGCTGCGTGCCGCGGCCACCGACGGCACCGGCCTCACGACCGGGATCGCCGAGCTCGCCGCGTGGCTGGTGATCGGCACCCTCGTCTCGATCCTGATCACCGATCGCCGCCGCTACCTGTCCGCCAGGAGCCTCCGGCTTCGCCACCCGCACCCGCTCGCGACCGTCTGACCGAGAGAGGACCGCTCATGTGAGCGCCCCGGCCGGCCCGCAGGAGTCGAAAAGCCTCGTAGTCCGGTTGATGACAGATGACCTCCGGGCCCCGCCCGCCTCGATCACCGCGCCGATGATCCGCCACGGCCCGGCTCTCACCTCACCGCCGCGTGGACGGGATGCCGCCGGGGCGAACTCACCGACCTGCACCGCGGCAACGTTGATCTCGACCGAGGTGTCCTGATTGTCGACGCCCGCAGCGGATCTCCGCACGAAAGCGCACACGCGATGGCTCGGCTCACCCTGCCGCCGTTCCTCATCACCATGCTGCGCAAGCACCTCGAACGACATGACAACGAGATCGTGTTCACCGCCGAGAGCTGGAGGTGGTGTGTGCCCATCCCTTTGGAGATCCAACGCTTTCCGGGGCGGCATTGAGGATGTAGGTCCCGAACCCTGGGTCGAACTTCAGTTGGTTCACGGCGGCACTTCGCTGTCTCGTGCGACCTGCGCCGGCTCGGCTACGCCAACACCACCGTCGCCACCATCATCAAAGTCCTCTCGATGATCCTCACCGACGCCGACGACGAACACCTCATCCCCACCAACCCCATCCACCGCTACCGACGACGAGGACAACGCAGCCACCGCATCGAATCCGAACGCGTCTGGGCAACACCCACCGAAGTCCTCCGCATCACCGAACAAGCCTCCGCGCTCGGCGGAGAGATTGACAGCCTGCTCGTTGTGGCCGCTGCGTGGACCGGACGCCGCTGGGGCGAGCTCACCGGTCCACGACGAGACAACGTCGACCTCGACCGCAGTGTCCTGATCATCGATCCACGCACCGGGGCACTACACGAGAGTGCGCACACGCGCTGGCTCGGATCACCCAAGACCGCGTCATCCGCGCGCACGATCACCCTGCCACCGTCCCTCATCACCATGCTGCACAAGCACTTTGAGCAGCACGACAACGAGTTCGTGTTCATCACCGAAGGCGGAACATGGTTGTGGCGCAGCACCTTCATCCGCCGCGTACTCAAACCCGCGGTCAACGGCAAGGAAGGACATCTCGCCTAGGTAGGTCGTTCCGCTGGGCTTGTGCCTGCCCGCGGTGATCCCGCCTTCCGACTCCACGTCGAACTCCGAGGCGACTTCGTGGTCGTTGGTGTGGTGGGTGCTGCAGTTGCTGCCGTCGTCCATGCAGCTGGTCGGCAGCAGACCGGTCGGGTCGCTGTAGGTGATCGGTGAGTTGTTGGCGTAGGCGTAGCCGTTCCACTGCTGCGGATCGGCGGCGTCCATCACCGGGTCCACCGAGACGAACCGGCCGATCGCCGGGTCGTACTCACGCGCACCGATGTGCGTCAGCCCGGTGTTGTCCAGCGTGCCACCGACAAACCCCTTGTCCAGCCGCGCCGGCCAGGTCCCGCTACCACCACGAACCTCGCCGAACGGCAGGGTCCGGCGGGTGCTCACGGTCTGGTTCAGCGCGTTGATCGTGATTTGCGCGGTGCCGTGCTGATCGGACGACATCCACGTCAGACCCGTCGACGTGCGCATCGCGACGGTCTGGCCCGCGTGCGAGTAGTAGCGGGTGCAGGTCTTCGCACCACCCGACGTCGTGTAACGCAGTTCCTGACCCGGCAGGTACAACGTGCTACCGGTCGGATCGCGCCGGATCAACCGGACGCCATCGGCGTCGTAGACATACGACGACTGACCAGACTCATCGACCGTGGTGGCGACAGAAGCCCCGCCAGGACGCACCTGACGAGGCTTCAACTTGCCGCTGCTATTCAGCGCGAGGGATGCGAGATCGGACAGTGAGGCTACACCTCACCCTCCAGCCAACGTTCGAATGGCGCGATCTCCGCCAATTCGGAATTGATCGCCTTCAACCCTCCAGCGAAGTCTACGGCCAATTTCGAGAGCATCGCGACTAGTTCACTTTGTTCAACAGTCTCGCACTCTGGGTTTGGAACCCAATTGGTCCGCGATTCGCAGTGAATCATCACGAGATCCTCGCGCGGACGGAAGGTCAAAGTCCTCTCGATACCCTGCGAGTAGAGATCCACCTCGACTTCGCGACGGTCGCGCACACCCTCCAGAAGCGACGGAAGCTGCTCCATGAAGGCAGACAAGTCATACGCGACATCGAGCGACCACTCTTCACTTCCGAAGCCGCCAATGTGGAATGTGCTGCCTCCAGCGTCAGAGAGGACACCACACGCTTCCATGACCAGGGTTTCGTAATCACCACCCGGCTCCAGATCTACTGAAGCAAGAGCCACTGCACCAGACGGCACAGCCGGATTGAACGACACAGAGAAGCCCATCTCTCCAGCCTCCTAGTTCGGACCAATGATCGGAAACCCCGTCTTGTACAGCCCATTTCGACTCGGGACGATGGTAGCCGCCCGTGCTTGAACGATACTCCCATCCGGCATAATCACCTGCCCCAACCCGTCCGGAATGCGCACCGACCTGGGCCCGGCTCCTTCGACATGGACCCCCTTCAAGAACTCCGCAGCGGCATCATTATCCAGCCACTGACCTTGCTGATTCCCGGTGCTACGAGCACGATCGGTCAGAGCCTTCGTGTTCTTCGCTCCAGCGCCATGAGTCTTGAATGTGTGACCCCACGTTTTAACACTATTGGCTTCCCAATTTATACATCCGCTGCTGTTGTGAACAAGTACCGGCGTTGCCCCGGCGAGTACATAGTACGTGTGGATGCCATCGACGCTGAGGTTTCGAACGCGCTTGAACTCGATCCGCTCCTTGATCTCGGTGACCTCTACGCGCGGGCCGGTCGAGGTCTGCAAGGCCGAACCTGTGTGAAGATATTTGGCGTCGACCCACTGCTTCTGGTCGGGCAGCCAGAACGGGTGATTGTCGGTCGCGACGATCTTGCCGTTACCTGTCTCGATCTCGACGAGGTTCTTGAAACCCTCGCCGATGATCGTCGCGGTCACTTCCCGTGCGCCCGACTCCCCCGTTTCCGGGTCTGTCGCGAGCACCTGGTCGCCGATCTTGATCTCATCGATGCGCTTGGTCGAGCCATCCGCCATCAACACTGGTGTATCGCCAGCAAAGCTATTGCAGTCGCGTACAGCGGACCTAGTGGCATTCCACGATGACCCGATGCGCGTCGACGGTGTCGCTACAGCGCGCAACGCCGCACCAGCTGAGGCACCGGCGGTGAGCATGGTCGAATTCAGCTCAAAGTTCGAGGCGCCCATTGCGCCTGTTACGGCCCCCTTAGCAAGCGACACGCTTAGCTTGAATTCGCTGCTGCAGAGAGATGTCTGGTATGTGCAAACCTCTTCCGCCAGTGCGAGTAGCTGATAGGTGCTGAACTCGCCGTACTCGCCCTCAGGAGTCTGGTACCGGTCGGAGGTCCGCTGGAACGCTCGCATCGCCCTCGCAAGCACGAAGACATCCGGACCGCCGGAGGGCAGTTCCTTGTCGCCTAGGTAGGTCGTTCCGCTGGGCTTGTGCCTGCCCGCGGTGATCCCGCCTTCCGACTCCACGTCGAACTCCGAGGCGACTTCGTGGTCGTTGGTGTGGTGGGTGCTGCAGTTGCTGCCGTCGTCCATGCAGCTGGTCGGCAGCAGACCGGTCGGGTCGCTGTAGGTGATCGGTGAGTTGTTGGCGTAGGCGTAGCCGTTCCACTGCTGCGGATCGGCGGCGTCCATCACCGGGTCCACCGAGACGAACCGGCCGATCGCCGGGTCGTACTCACGCGCACCGATGTGCGTCAGCCCGGTGTTGTCCAGCGTGCCACCGACAAACCCCTTGTCCAGCCGCGCCGGCCAGGTCCCGCTACCACCACGAACCTCGCCGAACGGCAGGGTCCGGCGGGTGCTCACGGTCTGGTTCAGCGCGTTGATCGTGATTTGCGCGGTGCCGTGCTGATCGGACGACATCCACGTCAGACCCGTCGACGTGCGCATCGCGACGGTCTGGCCCGCGTGCGAGTAGTAGCGGGTGCAGGTCTTCGCACCACCCGACGTCGTGTAACGCAGTTCCTGACCCGGCAGGTACAACGTGCTACCGGTCGGATCGCGCCGGATCAACCGGACGCCATCGGCGTCGTAGACATACGACGACGCACCGGAATCGTCAGCCGACGTCGCTACTCGCCCCTCGCGATCCCACGTCATGGTCTGCGTACCACCAGACGGCGACGGACGAGTGAGCGTGTTACCAACAGCGTCGTAGGTGTAGGAAGCCTTGCGAGAACCGGTGTTGTCGGTGGTCACCGTGCTGGCCAGGCTGTGCTTGCCAGGCGTCGGGAAGTACTCGGTCGTGCGGTCGCCCGCACTGGTGCCGTGCTCGATCAGTTTCTCGCGGTCGCCCGCGGCGTTGTAGGTGAAGGACTGCCAGTACTTCGACGGACCGCCAAGGGCGGCCACCGTGCGCGCGTCACCGCAGTTGCCCGAACCCGGCGTCCACGCCTCGGTCACCCGGCGCACGTGGTCGGTCGTGAAGCACTGCGTGTCGCCACTGATCGAGTCCGCGATGCGGGTGACGTTGCCGGCGGGGTCGTAGCTGTACGACACCTTGGCCACGTCGGTGGGGCCGGTCTGCCTCGAGGTGTAGATCTGGCTGAGGCGCCGGGTGTACTGCTCATAGCCGCGGACGACGGTGACGGTACGACCACTGCCCAGCAGGGTGGTGCTCGCGAGTTCACCGAACGACGTGTAACCGGTGCCGGCGACGAGCTCGGTCGGTGTCGCGGTTCCGTAGGCGGTTTTCTGCGTGCTCGGCTGGTTCAGTGCGTCGTAGCCGTACTCCAGTGTTTCCTTCTTGAGATCGCCGAGCGCCGACAGGTGCATCACGTTCAGCGAGCCGTTGCCGTAATAGTTGTATTCGTAGCTGTACGTGCCGCCAAGCCCGGTTTCTCCTGCGGGGATCGTGAAGTCGATCTCCAGCGGCTGGTAGGCGGCGTTGAACCGGGAGTGCTCCGTGACGTAGTCACCAAGCTCACCGTGCCGCACCGACTTCACCTGCACGCCGTTGACAACGGTTCCGTCGGAGAGCGTGTCGTAGAACCACTCCGCGCGGGGCGTTCCGGTTGGTGAGTCGTCGCGGATGCTCGTCTTACGACCCAAGGTGTCGTAGGTGAACGCGACCGCCTTGCCCAGCCCGTCCTTTATGGACACGAGCTGGTCTGCGTCGTCATAGGTCGATTCGGTGGTGCCCTTGTCCGGGTCGACCGCACGAACCTTGTGGCCGCGCACGTCGTAGGCGTACTGCCACTTCTTGCCCGACGCGTGGACGACCTCGGTCAGCTGATCGCGGAGGTCGTAGGTGTACTTGGTGGCATCGAAGCCCGTTGCGCTGCCCGCGACCGCACCCGCGTGGTACTGGCGCAGCTCGGACTTGCGGCCCAGGGCGTCGATCAGCGTTGACGACACGATGCCGCCACTCGGCGGGGTCACGTCGGTGCGGTCGCCCGCGTAGTAGGTGGAGGTGCGGAACAGTTCGTTGCCGCCGGGGCTGGCGACCGGCACGTCCGACTTGAGCGCCTGGATGATCTCGCGACCGGCGCCGTCGTAGGTCGTCGTCGTTGCCGAAGGAATGGTGTCGGTCGGCACGAACAGGTCAGTGCCGGGAGCTGTGTTCGCGAGGTAGGCGTTGTTGGCTCGCTTGGCCCGGCCCGCCGAGTCGTAGTAGACGTCGGTGATGACGTTGTTGGACGTGCCGCCCGCGGCATCCGGTGTCTGCGTCTGACGCGGCCGCAGCAACCCGTCGAACAGCTGGTACGACGTGACGTACTGAAGTGCCGTGTTCAACGTGCTCGTCGCGACGGCGACGGACCCGTCCGCCCGGTCCCGGTAGGAGAACTTCTTGGCTGCCGGTCCGGACCGGTCGAATCCGATGGGCCACACCGCCGTCGTGCGGCCGAGGCCGTCGTAGGCGTAGTCGGTCTTCCGCTGGTTCGGGTCCATAACGGACAGTGGCGAGCCCCAGGCGGGCTCGAGGACGGTCTTGGTCACCCAGCCCACCGAGTTGGTCGCGGTGAGGTCGGTGACCGGCCCGCCCGCAGCCGGCGTGTACGCGATGGTCGAGGTGCCCTTGGGGTCGGTCGTCTTCGTGGTCCGGCCGTAGCTGTCGCGCTCGGTCACCTGGTCGGTCACGTACGCCGACACACCACCGGTGTAGGACTTGAGGCTCTCGATCGTGCTCGGCTCACCCTTGGTCGGAGCGACACCGTGGCCCTGGCCGTCGTAGTAGGTCTTGACGTCGCCGACGAAGTCCGTGTCCTTGAGGCCGGCCGGTGCCTTGGCATGGGCGCAGTCGACCAGGTAGTTGCGCTTGCGCGACACCGCGCTGGTCAACCATGCCGACGTGTTGCGGGCGTAGTCGATCAGCGTGCACTTCTCGTCGCCGGTGACGTTGTCGTCACCGCGGTCCTCAGTCTGCGTGGCCATGCCGTAGACCTGGTCGAAATCGGTCACCGAGCTGGTGGTGCGATAGCCGCGGCCGCTGTCCAGTGCGACACGCGTGTGCTTGCCGGCCACGGCGGAGAACCGGGCGTTGACGGTGACACCGTTGATCGTGCGCGACGCGGTCGCGTTGGACTGCCAGGGCTCGCTGACCGTCGCCGACACCTCGGCGCCACCGTTGTAGACGATCTCTTCACGGACCATACCCGCGAACGCGTCCTCGTCGACCGCCTCAGGAACGGCGCCGACGGCGACCGCCGGCATCGACGCGGTGCGTGTGCCGGACGGCAGCTTGTCGCCGTTCATACCGCGGAAGTAGCGCTTCTCCGTCAGCGTCTGCTCTTCCGGATCACCCTTGCGCGTCTTGACCGCGCCATAGCCGCGCCACACCGACCAGGTCTTGTCCTCTGCCTTGATCAGACCGTCGTCGTCCGTGTAGTGCCACGCCGGGTTGCCGACGTACTCGTAGTCGGTGACCACCCGCACCGAGCCACCGGTCAGGTCGGCCTCCTGCACACTTCTCACCACGTACTTGTGGAAGAAGTCCCAGATCGGGCTCGTGTTGCCCTCGGGAGTCCATCGCACCGGGTAGCACCGCAGGTTGTTGTCCTGCAGCGCGTTCACGTCCGGCATCCGCGACCCCGGCACGCAGTCCGCGTCCGCGTAGGTGACGTCGATCCTGCCACCGGTCTCGGTGAAGATCGTCTTGAGCCGCCACCACTTCATCGCCGCGAGCTGGTCGGAGTGCGTGTCGACGCGGTTGCTGAGCTGAATGCCCTGGAACCGGACGTCCGGCACCGGCGTCTCCCCGCCGACCAGGCCGGCGTGGGAGATCTTGTCCAGCCACAACCCGGCACGCGTGCCGTCACCGGGATCCGGGAACGAGTGCCCCAGCGTCCACTTCTCCACCGGGCTACCGCCGGTCTTCGTGGTCACCGATACCAGGCGCTTGGTCGTCCAGAACGTCGGCGACCCCACCCGGCACGGGCTGGTCGTGCATTCCTGGTCCCAGGGTGTGTCCGGCCAGTGCGTCGCGTCCCTGGTGCCACAGTCAGCCAGACACCGGTCAGCCGATTCGAACACGACCTGCATCGGCGCGGTCTCGGTCCGGTCGGAACGGGTGCCGTAGTCGATCTGCTTGAGCACCGACGCCCGGTCGTACTCCGCCAGATCGGTCGCGCTGTTGTTGCGTGCGTACTTGTTGGTCTGCTTGTCGTAGCTGTACGTCATCGTGTTGCCGTGCAGATCGACGACGTACTCGAGGTTCCACCGATACGGCTGTGAACAAAACGAGTCCTTGAACAACGCCGCCGCACACGGCTCCCCGGAGTGGTTACCCGCCACCGGCACGTTGAGCACCGACTGCGCGCTACGTCCGAACCAGTGCTGCGTGCCGTCCGGCGTCGTCACCACCCAGTGCTCGCCGTTGCGGGCACCGTTGTTCGCGTTGACGCCGAACTCCACACGGGTGCCGTCGTCGTTGCGCAGCCGCCAGCGATTCGACGTCGGGCTTTCCTTGATCAGCTCACCGGCGTGGCCCTGCATGGACAACGTCGCGTTCTCGTTGCGCCAGCACAGGTCGCCGGTCTTCTCGGTGTTGCGCGCGCCGTCCTTCATGTCGTCGCCGCAACCGACGTACCTGCGTTCGATGAAGTTCGCGCCGAGCTCGAACCCCTCGCCGATCCACGACGGCTGGTTGTTCGAGGCCGCCATCCGCCCGTCCACGCTCGCCGACGAGTACTCCAGCGCCAGAGACGGCGTCGGGCCGCCCAGCGAAGGCGGCATCCGCAACGGATAGTTCCACGTGAACGCACCCGTGTTCGACCCGGCCGACCACGTCGCCGACGGCGACAAGCTCGTCGCCTTGTAGCTGCCCGAACCACTCGACGTGCCCGCGGCCAACGCCATGAACGCACCACCGGAAGGCGACGCCTCAGTCGCGGTCACCGTCCCCTTCGCCACGTCGTTGCGCGACGCGACGGGCTTGCCGGCGCACTCCGGCTTCTCCGGCGTCCGCAGCGCACACCCGGGCAACTCGACCAGCCGCAACCGGGAAGCCCAGTCACCGCCATGCGCCCAGCGGTACGAGGAGTAGTTGACTTCCACCTTCGCCGGGCCGCCGGAGACCCTGAACAACACGCCGTCCACACCGGCGGCGCGGGTCTTGTCCCGGTCGAACGTCTCGATCTTGATCTTCGGCGTCGACTTCGCGGCTCCGTCGGCAACAGCAACCGACACAGAGGTGTCGCCCACCCGCGCCGACTTGTTCACCAGCACCGCAGCGAGATCGACCTCAGCTACCGAGGCTTCCGGCCACATCGGCGCCGCACCGGCGAAATCCTTACCGGTGCGCACGTTCTCGACCTGCCGCACATCGGCTTTCTTGCCGGTGATCAATCGTTCCTGCTTCGGCACAGGCGGTCTGTACGGCGCGGCCGGGATGGGCGAAGCGGTGAACATCGCGGACGCGAGCGACGCGGCGAGTGCGACAGCCAGTCCACGCTTAAATCGGGCTGTGAGCATGACACAACTCCAGTTCAGGGCAGGGTGCGGACTGGTCAGCTGAAGAACACGCGGGCGGGCTCGTTCCAGCCCGCGCCGATCCCCTTGGGTTCCTCGGTGTAGGGGAACCCGGTGCGGCCATCGAGGCCATCGACGTTGCGGTACGACCACACGGTCCCGTCCGTGCGGACGGCGATGATCTCCGCCTTGCCGTCGCCGTTGATGTCGGCGAACCAGGTGCGGTCAGGCGTCCAGCCGTAGCCGATGTCCTGCGACGTGTCGTAGGAGCCGTAGCCGAGCCCGCCCAAGTTGCGGAACGCCGAAACGGACTGATCGGCGTTCACCGCGATGAGCTCGGCCTTCCTGTCTCCGTTGAGATCTGCGAACCGGACACGGTCCGGAGTCACGCCGGTCGGGAGCACCTTGACGATCACCGGGGTGGTCGCGAACGCGGTCGGCTGGCCGAGCTCGTTCAGACCGAACAGGTTGCGGTACACGCGGACCCGACCGTCGTCGTCGATCGAGACGCGATCCGCTCTGCCGTCACCATCGATGTCGACGAACCGGATCCGTGCGGTCTCCCCCGGCGCCGAGCCGATCACAGTCATGTCCCCGAAGGGGAACCCGTTCATGCCGTTGACGTTCTTGAACGCCTTGATCGCGCCGTTCGCATCGACGGTGATGGTCTCGGACTTGCCGTCGCCGTTGATGTCGGCGAACCAGGTGCGGTCGGCCGCGAAACCGGAGCCGACCAACTGCGCGGCGTTGGGGTAGACCGCGGTATCGCTGACGTTGAGGAACGCACGCACGCTCCCGTCGGCGTCCACCGAGATGATCTCCGCCCGCGCGTCGCCGGACAGCGACGCTCCCTGAAGCGCTGTGGTCTCGAGCACTCGCGGAGCGAGCACGCCCTGATAGACCTTCAGCTCGTCGATGTTGCCGCTGAAGTACTCACCCACGCTGCTACGGCCGACCGACAGCACCCCGGTGGAGTTCCAGCCGACCACACCAGTGACCGTGCTCCTCAGCGCGTCCACGGCGTACTCGTCCGCGTCGTTCACCTTGTAGCCGACCGAGAGCTTCAGCGTCCGCGCGCCGGCGTCATAGGTGACGACGAGGTGAGTCCACTTGTTCGCGACAGCGTCGCCCTTGGCCTTCCACCACGTCGACGGACTGGCCGCCGCGTTCGGCATCTCGGCACTCCACTGCGAGCCGTCGTACTTCAGCGTGAACGGGTCCACACCAGACGGACCGCGCTGCACGACGACGGTGCGCGGCGTGCCGGTGCCGCTGAGTTTGGCCCACACGTCGACCGAGAACGACTGGTCCGTGTTCAGCACGGGCTCGGTCGTGCTGGCCGAACCATTGGTGCCGTTGAGTTCCAAACTGTAGTTGCCCTTGAGGCCCGCACCCCATTTGGCGCCACCGGCGAGGTTGAGCTTGAGAGCACGCCGGTACTGCGTGTAGTCGCCGGCGACCGACCCGGAGCCCTCGTCGAACATCCAACGTCCAACACCCCCCACCACGGAAGCGTCGGTCATCGCCAGCGTCTCCTGCGGGGTGATCGCGCGGTTCCACGCCCGCACCTCCGCCACATCGCCAAGCCACGGTTCCGCAGGCGCGGAGTTGCGCATCGCCTTGCCGATCCACAGCTGACCGCCTGCGTTGAAACCGTTGTCCACCACGTCGATGGTGCGTTGCAACGCACCATCGACGTACAGCCGGACTTCCTTGTTCACACTGTCGAACGTGGCGGTCAGGTGGGTCCAGACGCCGACGGCAGCCGGAGCGTCGGACTTCGCAGCCTTCTGTGTGGCATTTCCCGTGTCGTTCTCCGCCAACGCGAACACCCATTTGTGCTCGGCGGCCTCGTAGCCGAGCCGGAATGCGGACGTCGCGGAACCCTGCTGGCTCACGACTGTGCGATTCACTGTGTCATCGGTGAGTCGAATCCACGCGGAGACGGAGAAATCCTTGCCAGTATCGAGGACTTTCGCCGTGGTCGCGCCGTTGGCGACCGCGCCGTTGAACCCGATCGCGCCCATGCCGCCAACGGCACGTCCGACCCGGCCGGTGTCCAGGCCCGTCAGCGCGAGGTCGTGGCCATTGCCTGTGGCGTCCAACGCGGGATCGTCAGCCGTGAACCACTGCGCCTCATTGGGCTTGCCGCCCGCCACCGTGAAGCCGAACGTCCTGCGCGTAGCCAGGCCCGCACGGTCGACCGCCTCGACGAAGAGCGTCTTCGGACCGGATGACGGCGGTGTCCAGCGGATCGGGGTGCTTGGGGCGATCGTCATCGATGGTGGATCCGTGAAGCCCCAACGGTATTTCACGACATCAGTGGAGGTGCTGGAGAAGGTGAAGGTGTCCGCAATGCCGAGTGCGCCGCAGCCTTCCGCAGGACAGCCTGTTGTCTTGTAGACGGAGGAGGTGAAGGACGGTGCGTCGGGTGGGGTGATGTCGACGGTGAACTCGCACCAGTTCGACGCCGACCCCCACGCCCGCCCGTCCGAGGCTGTTACGCGGTATTCGTAGTTGCCGGTGGTCAGGCCGCGGCCCGCGATGGTCGACTTCTCCGGGCCGGGCTGAGTGCCTACCACACCGGGGTAGAAGAACCAGTCCGGCGAGAACGGCACCTGGGCGACGATGTCGACCGCGCCGTCGCCGTTCAGGTCGGGCATGGTGCGCGGGTTCGTGCCCTGCCAGCCCCAGCCGATCAAGTACCGCGAGGGGTCCCCGGTGTAGGCCGCGCGCGTGCCGCTGCCCAGGTACAGCCACAACTCGCCGCTCGCTTCCCAGTACGCGAAGATGTCGGGCTTGCCGTCACCCGTGCGGTCGGCGACGCCGGCGAAGGTGAAGCCGTTCCAGCCCCAGCCCAGCGTCGTCCGGTCCTGAGTGGACGGTGCACGTTTGCCCTCGCCGGGATAGATCCAGAGCACACCGTCGGGGTCCCTGGCGATCACGTCCTGGTTGCCGTCACGGTCGTAGTCGGCGACACCGGCATAGGTGAAAGCGCCCCAGCCCCAGCCGATCCGCACCCGGTCCTGACCGGAGGGGCCGCGTTTGCCCTCACCGGGGTAGACGTACAGATCTCCCGTGTCGTTCTGGCGTGCCAGGATGTCGAGCTTGCCGTCGTTGTCCCAGTCGGCGACACCCGCGATGGTGAAACCGCTCCAGCCCCGGCCGATCTCCACCCGGTCACCGGACTTCCTGCCGGTGGGTGTGTCCACTGTCGGCAGCAGATACAGCACGCCGTCGAGGTCTCTGATCAGCAGGTCGGTCTTGCCGTCGTTGTCCCAGTCCCCGGTGCCGACCAAGGTGTCGGCCGCCTCCACAACGCCGCTCAGCAGACCGTCCGGCTTGGGCACCGAGTAGTCCGCAACAGTGCCGTTGCCGTACGGCGACCGGTCGACCTGCGTGACCGGTGCGCGAGAACCATCGGGCCGGATACGCCGCCACTCGAAGCGGGCGGTCATGGTGTCCCCGCCATCGGGGTCACTGACCCGGCCGCGAATCGTCGGCGTGGCGGTCGGTACCACCGGGCGGGCGTCACCGGTCGCGCAGCCCTTGCCGTCCACGGTGATCTGGTCCGGCTGGTTCGGGACCGAGTTGTAGTCGATCGCGAGCACGGCACTACCCGGGTTGAAGCGCTTCCAGTAGTCGACGCGGCTTTCGTCGACGTGCAGTGCGACTGTGATGTTGTGCCAGCCGGTGTTCACCGCATTGCTGACCACACCGGTGAATTCGAACTCGACATCGCCAGGTGCCGCGCAGTTGTTCGTCGCGCCGACCTTGCGGTTGGCCGGGCTCGTCGAACTCCAGGCGTCGCCCCACCAGTTCGGCTGGTTGTTCCAGTTCGTACCGCCGCTGAACTCGTCCGCGACCCGCACCGTCGCGTTGGAGCCGTTACCGCTACAGGTGAACGCCCACCGCTGCTCAATTCGGAACGACGCACCCGTGACGATCTTCCCCTTGACCCCGGAGATGTCCATCCGGAAGTACGAACGAACCTTGTAGGTCGAACTCAGGCATTTCCCTTCCGACGAGACGCTGTCACAGATCAGGCCGGTACCCGCCGGGCCCTTGTCGCCGGCATCACCCAGGTAGTAGTTGCCCTGGTTGTTGCGGCCCTGCCAGTACGTCCAGGTCGGATCCTTGCTCGACACCAGAGTCCACGCGTTGTCCAGCACCCGGCCTGACCACGGCGGATCGATCATGACCGGGTACTGCGTCGCCGCATCGGCCAGCATCGCGGCATCCGGAACAACACTGATCTCGCCGTTCTGCACAGCGATCGGCATCGCCGCCGTACGCTGCCGCGGCGGCTCCGCCGACGCCGACCTCGCCGAAACACCCGCTGCTCCCGTGCCAGCCGAGTCCCACATGAGCGGGGTCGGCGACATGAACACAACACGACCGGACGCGTCCTTGGCCTCCAGCCCACCACCGGCGGCCTGCGTCGTGACGCCCTTCGTAGCGAACCCGAACGTCACCTTGGAGATCTTCGGGTTCCTCGCGGCCTCCCGGTTCTTCACGACCAGGATCTGCGAGAAGCCCTGCGCCGAAGCCGTGAGCTTCAAGTCCACACCCGGCAGGACCTCGGCATAGGTCGCGGCCGCACCGGACAACACCGGCCTGGGCAACGGACCCAACGGCCACGTGATCGACAACTCGTGATCACCATCACGCAGCCGCGCCGCAGGCCCCGTACCCCCGTTGGAGAACTCGACGGGCAGCACCACCGCAGCGGGCGCCACCATCGTTCCCACCGCGCGCAGGGTCGTGTCGATCCGAGCCCACGAACCGTTGGCCTGACGGGCCCAACGCGGCTCCACCGACTGCTCCGTGGTGAAACCACCACCTGGCTTCGCGAACGTCTGCGCGCTCTCCGCACGCAGCTCGACAATCTCGACCCGACGACCACACCGCGACGCCATCGCCGCGGCCGCCACCGCAGTCGGCTGCTCGTCAACACAGGCAGGCTCAGCCGCACCAGCCGACGGAACGACGAATGTAGACACAACTGCGAACGTCACGAACGCGCGCAAGGCAAAGCCCTGCGCCACCCCGGCGCGTGTCAAGTAAAGCCCCCCGCTATCCGCGCATGCCCCCCGACAACACGCGAACCCCCTTGCGACAGCCGAGTCTGCCCGGCGAGATAGAGATTGACAATGAGGCCGAACAGGTGACGTTCGGCTCATACTCTTCTACTAACAGTAGGGCGGCGCGGCTCAGGTGCTCAGCCAGCTCAGCCGAACATCCCGAGCGAGGTTGAGCTCGGACCCCGCCGAAGCGAGAGCAGACAGCCCCTTTTCGGGAGGGGAACACGCCGAGCCGACCCTGGGGCAAGGTCCTGACGTAGGCACCAACGTCACGGTCAACTGAGAGTGGTCAGGCACCGATCGGCTTGCGAACCTCAGCGGCCTTCGCCGGCCCGTACTTGGCAAGCAGTACTTCATCGATCATCTGGGCCTGGCTCAGGTTCTTCTGCTTGGCAACCGCGCCCAACGTGGCGTCGGTGAAGTCGAACATCGACGGCAGCTCGAACCTCCACGCGCCATCCTCACGAAGGAAGCTGAGAAACACCGTCGTCTGCGCGCGGGCCACGCGGACCTTCCCCAACGCCTTGCCGTCGTTGATCGTCAGATCGCCCAGCGTGATGGCACTGACACTCTCCCCGCTGACCAAGCCCTGGCCGATGACAGCCTTCACCAGGTCACGCGGAGACGCAGTACGTAACACCACGGGATCCAACTCGCCCCGCATCGTGTACGCGAGGATCCTGCCACTCGGGACCAGCGCAGCGACCTGCTGCTCAGCACCGGTGAGCGCGACCTTTCTGATCTTGTCGTACTCGCTGAACGTGCTGCTGGACAGCACCGATACGGCGGCCGCACCATCCTTGGCCACTACGGCCTTCCTGAAAGTCTCGAAGGCGACACCAATTGCCTGGGAGGCGTCAACGACCTGCGACGTGGACGGCGCGCTGGAAGGTGTAGTCGGTGCCGAAGTACCGCACGCCGCGCCGAACAGGCACACAACTACCACAAGAAGTCGCTTCACCAGCGGAGCGTAGCCAGGCAACAGGCATCGAGAACAAAAAACAGAAAGTTCGACGCGGCCGCCAACGCACTTGTGTCGTAGGTCGATAGCGCCGCTGACCGTCAAGCCATCGAAGACCTCCCCGAGCAGGCGAAATCACGTAGCCGAGCTTGGCGCCAGCGGACGTCGCGTTGTCTTGGCGTGATGATCGGGCGTCTTCGCCGAGGTTGCGCGAAATACCAGGATCGATTACCGGGCGGGCTTGCGTTCAAGGAGCTCGGGGCGCACAACTGAGACCTCTCACTACAGCTACTCCCGGGGGTCGTCATGGCTTGGTCAGAACAGATCGGCATGCAGTCATGGCGAGTCAGCTACCGCACCGGCGACGGACACACCGCATCCATCTCCGGCTTCACCACCCCAACGCGCCGCCGACAACTACGCCGCCGACATCGAATGCGACCAACGCCGCAACACCTGGCTCGACCCCACCCGCGGCCGCACCACCGTCGCCGACTGGGTCACCACCTGGTTCGCCGCGCTCGACCTCGACCCACGGACGATCGACAACTACCGCAGCGTCCTGCGCTGCCACATCCTGCTCCGCTGGGGCGCGACACCTCATCAACGCGATCACCGCGCTCGGCGTGAACAAATGGATCAGCGACCTGCGCCGGCTCGGCTACGCCAACACCACCGTCGCCACCATCATCAAAGTCCTCTCGATGATCCTCACCGACGCCGACGACGAACACCTCATCCCCACCAACCCCATCCACCGCTACCGACGACGAGGACGACGAGGACGACGCAGCCACCGCATCGAACGCGAACGCGTCTGGGCAACACCCACCGAAGTCCTCCGCATCGCCGAACAAGCCTCCGCGCTCGGCGGAGAGATTGACAGCCTGCTCGTTGTGGCCGCTGCGTGGACCGGACGCCGCTGGGGCGAGCTCACCGGTCCACGACGAGACAACGTCGACCTCGACCGCAGTGTCCTGATCATCGATCCACGCACCGGGGCACTACACGAGAGTGCGCACACGCGCTGGCTCGGATCACCCAAGACCGCGTCATCCGCGCGCACGATCACCCTGCCACCGTCCCTCATCACCATGCTGCACAAGCATCTTGAGCAGCACGACAACGAGTTCGTGTTCACCGCCGAAAGCGGAACATGGTTGTGGCGCAGCGCTTTCATCCGCCGGTACCGATCCGCCCCGGCCTGACCTTCCACGGACTGCGGCACAGTCACAAGACGTCGCTGATTGCTGGCGGTGCTCCCGAAATCGCCCAAGTACGAAGACTCGGCCACCACCTGCCCAACCGCGTCACCGAGGTCTACTCCCACGTCGCACCCGAAGTAGAACTCCGACTCCTCAACGACCTCCAACGCCGCTGGCATGAAGCCGACCTGAATATCCGAACGCACCCAACCGCGCCAGAACCCGCAGAACGCCATGTTTCGGGTCCGCTTGCGGCGTAAGCAATACCGCTGCCCCTCACACCGTTAGGGCGCGACGATCACCCAGTCCAGCGACCAGCACGACGATCAAACCGGAGAATCCTGCTCCAGAAGTGCTCCATAGGGGCAACACACCACGATCACCAAAGATCAACCCCAGAACAGCAAGAAACCCGCCTGACCAGCGGAAACCGCTCGATCAGACGGGCTCTCAATTCAAGTGGAGCTGAGGGGACTCGAACCCCTGACCCTCACACTGCCAGCGTGAGCCGGGGCAAGCCTTCACCTGCGGCGATTACGAAACCGCTGGTCATCACGGATCTGTTCACCGTCGTTGAATGCAGTCTAACGCCGTTCAGACCATATGAACTCTCCAGATTTCTCCAGACCGATCCAGTGTGAGATTTCACCAGGGGGTGCTCTCATCACGCAGCCGACGCTCCAGAGCAGCCGCCCCGCACCGGCTACGGAGGCGTCCCGCTAATCTCGCGGATCGGCGATCGAGTGGGGAGAACTCGTGAAGGCACCGACCGGGCGATGGCGGATCGTGGACATGACGAACTGGGACTCCGACGACGTCGACCTGGTCGAGCCGGGGTTCATCAAGTTCGCGAAGGACAGGACCGGTGAATTCGGCTTCATCGCCGTCCGCGGCTGGATGGACTGCCGGTGGTCCGAACGCGACGGCCGCCCCTTCGTCGAGTTCAGCTGGGAAGGACACGACGAGGGCGACCAGGTCAGCGGGCGCGGCTGGGCGGCGCTGGCCGACGACGGTTCGCTTGCCGGGCACCTGTTCTTCCACCTGGGTGACGACTCGGGATTCCAGGCGAAGCCGTACGGGAGCGTGCGTTGAGCGAGTACCAGTACTACGAGTTCGTCGCGATCGACCGGCCCCTCGACGCACAGGAACAGGCCGAGGTGGGCGCGCTGTCCACCCGCGCGGAGATCACCGCCACCAGGTTCGTCAACGAATACCACTGGGGCGATTTCCGCGGCGACCCCAACCAGCTGATGGAGCGCTACTACGACGCACATCTCTACTTCGCCAACTGGGGCACACGGCGAATCATGCTCCGCCTGCCCCGCAACCTGCTCGACCTGGACGTGGCCGGGCAGTACTGCGTCAGCGACCAGGTCACGGCCTGGACTGCCGGCCAGCACCTCGTCCTCAGCCTGACCAACGACGACGAATCCGGCGACTGGAACTACGAACCGCAGGCCTCACTGTCGTCCATCATCGGCATCCGCGACGAACTCGCCACCGGTGACCACCGTGCGCTCTACCTGGCTTGGCTGGCCGACTACGGCGTCTGGGAACACGACGAAGACGCCTTCGACCAGGACGAGGACGACGAACTCGAACCACCTGTGCCGCCTGGCCTGCGCACGCTCACCGCGCCACAACACGAGCTGGCCGAGTTCCTCCGCATCGACAGGGACCTGCTCGCGGCAGCCGCCGAAGCAAGCCCGCCTCTCGACGTTCCCGCCGACGACCCCGAAAAGCTCGCGGCCTGGTTGACGCAACTGCCCACCGACGAGAAGGACCGGCTACTGCTGCAAGTCGCCCAGGGACACGCTGCGACTGTGCGAATGGAGATACTGCGCGGATTCCGCGACATCATGGCGCCGTCTGTCCCTTCACCCGGCCGCCGCACCGTGGCCGATCTCCTGGACAGCGCTCGGCTCAGGCGTGACGACCGGCAGCGCCAGGAAGCCGCGCAACGCGCCGAGAAGGAAGCCCGCCGCGAACACGCCCGAGCCCTCGCCCGCCAGAAACGACTGGACGACCTGTCCCACGACGAAGAAGCCGCCTGGGCCAAGGTCGAAGCACTGATCGCCACCCGCAAGCCCACCGAGTACGACGCCGCTGTGGCCTTGCTCAGCGATCTCCAGGCGCTGGCCGAACGCGACGACCGGTTCGACACCTTCACCTTGCGCAGCATGGCGTTGCGTGACGCGCACGCACGCAAACCCAGCCTCATCGACCGCCTCAACCGTGCCAGGCTGTGAACTGACCGTCGTCGAGCTCGTCCTCCCAACAGCCGAACGGTGCTCCGCCTGCGGTGTAGCCCACGACGAACATCCTTCGGCCATCCACCCAGACCCAGTCCGGGTCGTCGGGTTCGTCGACAGGTCGGCGTTCCTCACGTGGTACCGGGGGCGGTCGCCGCGACCACTGCGACGCAGTGGCCGGGAGCGGAAAGCCGATCGCGGTGAGTTCCTCGTACGCCGTGTAGCGGTCGACGCCGTACCACTTGGCGTACGTTTTCACGGTGACCCGCGCGCCGGAACGGGCCCAGACCCGTGCGGAGTCCAGCCGGGCCGGCTTGCGCAGGCGGTGCCGACGTGGCTGCACCACCTTGTCAGCCCAGGCCGAGAGCGGCACGCAGGCGGTCTGGGCTCATGAGACCAGGTTGGTCAGGGTGGCTGGGGAAGGAGTCCAGTAGCCGGATCAAGTCGTCACGCCGGGTGGGATCGGCGGCGGCCTGCCGGGGCGTGTGTCCGGCCAGGGCGGGGATGGGCTCGTCCAGCCACTTCCGCTCGTAGTCGCGGATGAACTGATCAAGCACAGCCGCTGCCCTGGGATCAACCGGGTCCCCGCCGGAGTGGCTCCTGGACGTGAGAGCCGCCGCTTCGCGGGTGTCGCGCGCGGGTTGGCGGGACTCCTCGACGACCGTGAGCGTCGGATCGAGCTTCCGCAGTGTGTCCAGCACCCGATCGAGCCGGGCCTCGCTGTTGGTGTGCACGGTCAGATCAGCCCCGTCGAGGCTCAGGGTCGCGCGGACAGGCCCGTCCGTGACGCTTTCGATCCACTGTGGAGTGTGCGCGTCGGCACGGCGTGCGTAGGTCTCGTCCAGTTCGGCGACCAACGCGGCCGGATCACCGGTCCGCAGGGTGACTTCGCACAGCACCAACGGGTCGCCTTCGGTGTTGCGCAGTGCTGGCGGCGCGAACCGCCGGGTGAGGAAGGAGACCAGATCGATCGGGTCGGGCTCGGCGTCCAGCAGCGAGATGAGTTCGTCGCGCTCGTGCAGCTCGACAGGTTCGATGCCGCCGAAGATCTGCATCGTGTCGCCGGCGGGCACGATCCGAGCACAGAACAGCGCACCCACCTTCAGCTGACGACTGGCGGTGCGCTCCCGGACCTGGTGCACGTCGCCGGTACGCACGTCTCGCACCGTCAAGCTCTCGCCGCGGTGGACCTGTTCGACCTCGAACACCGAGCGATCGACGAGCAGCCACTGCTCGGCCAGCAGCCGCTCGTCCTCCGGCAGCAACACACCCCGAACAGACACGAACTCCGCGAACCCACCGCCCTCGAACAGCACCGCGTCAGTGACCAACGGGTCCTCCAGCGCATCAAGCAGACCGTAAGGACTGTCGCTGAACGCCGCCCGCTCTCGCGCGACATCCGCCATCTCGACTCGCCAGGGACCGTCCGCCAGGAACAAGCCCGCCTTCCGGTACAGCCACCCAGCGCGCTCGTCCAACGGGAGCTGCTCACGGTGAAGGTGGCACTTCTTGTACTTGCGACCGGAACCACACCAGCACGGATCGTTGCGGCCGACGTCCGACCGGGGCTCAGCCTCGAACTGCTCAAGCAACCCGACCAGCGGATGGTCCGACGAAACCCCGGCGCGGCGCAGCAGATCAAGCGCTCTGGTCGCATCACCGCGATCGCCGGCGTAGCGAGCGAGGGCGCTCAAGGCCAGTGGCCACTGTGGATCCAGCGACTCCGCGGCCTCGTAGTCAGCCTCGGCCGCGGCAACGTCACCCAGCCGCTCGTGGGCTTTGCCACGCAGCCACCGCAACGCCGGCCGAGCAGTGCGCGGCGCCAGCGGCTCGAGCGTCTCGGCGAACAATCCCAGCGCCGCCGCGCCGTCACGACCAGTTCCGATCGTCTCGGTCAGGACCGCCGCGGCCACGACGGGTTCGGCCAGCATCGGCAGCACTGATCGGACCACAGCGCCCGGACCGGTGCCGGAAGACTCCGGCTGGCCAGTCAGCTCGGTGGCGAACGTGGTCAACGCGGCGTCACCGCCACCCTCGTACGCATCCGACGCCGCGGCGTGCAAGTCGGCAACGCGCTCGTACAGCGCCACGATCGTCAGTACCGCGACCGCCTCGTCGTCATCCAGATCGTGCCGCGCGGCGATCGCCTCAAGCCGCGCGTTCGCGCGCCATCGCCGGAAGTCGAACCCCGGCGGGGCCAGCCACTCACCGTCGCACACCAGCCCGCACGCCTCGAGCACCTCCCCGAGCGGAGGCAGCGGCTCGGTGAACAACGTGGGATCGTCCGCGCACGCCGTCCAGACCGCCGCATCCAGCAACACGGGTTCGTCTGATTGTGCTGCCAGCACCTGCGACAGCCGATGCCCAACGGCGACCAGCCCATCCGTCGGCACCGCCTCGTCCGGCGCGGCCTCCAGCCGCAGCCCCTCCCCCGTGACCCGCACCGCGATCATGTCGCCCTCGTTCAGCCCCTTACCCGCCAGATAGCCGACCGGCAGCAACAGAGCGCCGAGATCATCCACAGCCTCTGGCGGCACGCCGCGCGCCTCCAGCGCGTCGTCGTCGAGCCCCGGCAGCACCCCTACCACCGGCGAGCCGTCAACCAGCTGCTGATAGCTCACGTGCTCGGTCAGCATGTCAACCGGACACAGGTCCAGGCTGGACTCGAGAAAGTCGTGCTCGATCTCCAGCGCGCTCAACCGGCGCGTGAACACCCGGCCGGTCAGCAGAGCCGGCAACGACACCCACCGCTCGTCGGTGAGCACCGCCAGCACCCCGGAACCGTCGTCCAGCGCCTCCGCCAGCACCTCGTCCGCGTCGGCTCCCAGCACCACACCACGGTCGTTCAGGACGGAAACAAGCTGCCCCTCCGTCATCGGCCCGTGCTCGGCCAGCACACCCGCGATGACGTCGACCAGCGTCGAACCCGTGGGAAGAAAGGAGTCGGCCACGGCCGAACACAGTACTCACCCCAGCAGACCGGGCAGATCTCGCCAGGGCCGCTACCGTGGTCCGAATGCTGGAACTCAGCCGACTTGACCTGGATGAGATCGCACAAGCGCTGTCGGACCAGACCGACTACGAACACCGCTGGCTGATCAACCCGGACACCGGGGAAGTACTGCTCTGGACCTCCGACCTGGGCATCGATGGCAAAACACTTGTCGACCTCGACGACCTGGACGAAATCTGCATCGACCCACTGCCCTCGTACATCTGGTACCAGGACATGGCCGACTTCGCCGAACTCGTCAGCGACGAACGCACCCAGCGGCGACTCATGCGGGCGATCGATGGAAAAGGCGCCTTCCGCAGGTTCAAAGTCGAGCTGCACGAGGAGTACCCGGAACTACTGCCGACCTGGTACGCCTTCCGCGACACCCGAGCTCGCCACCGCGCTGTCCAGTGGCTCGCCGACAACTCGCTCATCGACAACGACACCGCCACCCAGTACATCGCCGAACACCCCGCTCCAGACGTTCCATAGACAGCCGAGTTGTTCCGCGCCCTCAACCCGGTCGACTTGCGTTCATGACCGCACAAGCGCACACCAGACCAGACCAGCAACTCTCCCCACACTGGAGCCTGTCATGGCCTGGACAGAACAAATGGGTCCGCAATCCTGGCGAGTCCGCTACCCCACCGGAGACGGACACACCGCCTCCATCTCGGGATTCACCACCAAGCAAGCCGCCGACAACTACGCCGACGACATCGAGAGTGACCAGCGCCGCAACACCTGGCTCGACCCGAGCCGAGGCAAGACCACCGTCGCCGAATGGACCGCCACCTGGTTCGCCGCCCTCGATCTTGACCCACGCACCGTCGACAACTACCGCAGCATCCTGCGCTGCCACATCCTCCTCCGCTGGGGGCGGCACCCCACTCGCCGCCATCACCGCACTCGGCGTCACCAAATGGATCAACAACCTCCACCGGCTCGACTACGCACCCACCACCGTCGCCAGCATCGTCAAACTGCTGGCGATGATGCTCACCGACGCCGCCGACGAACGCCTCATCCCCGACAACCCCATCCGCAGGCGACGCCGCCGCGGAGGCCGCGCCCGCCGCATCGAACGCGAAAAGATCTGGGCCACCCCAGAAGAAGTCCTCCGCATCGCCAACCAAGCCACCCTGCTCGACGGCGAAGGCGCCGGACTACTGATCATCACCGCGGCCTGGACCGGCTGCCGCTGGGGCGAGCTCACCAGACTACACCGGGACAACCTCAACCTCGACGCCGGCACCCTCACCATCGACCCGCTCATCGGTGCCCTACACGAAAGCACCCACGAAAGGTGGCTCGGCCCGCCCAAGACCGCCGCCTCCGCCCGCACCATCACATTGCCGCCGTTCCTCATCGGTCTGCTGCGCTCCTACCTGCAACGGCACACCAGCGACTACGTGTTCACCACACAGAGCGGAACCTGGCTGTGGCGCAGCACCTTCATCCGCCGCGTACTCGGCCCGGCCGTCAACGGCAACCGTGATCACCCCGGTGCCCACGTCCACACTCAGCCCATCCGGCCAGGACTGACGTTCCACGGACTACGGCACAGCCACAAGACCTGGCTCATCGCCGGCGGTGCACCCGAAATCGCCCAGGCCCGCCGACTCGGACACCACCTGCACAACCGCGTCGTCGAGGTCTACTCCCACGTCGCGCCCCAAGTCGAACAACGGCTTCTCAACGACCTGCAACGCCAATGGACCACCGCATCGGCCATTGTTCGAATGCACCCCACCGCACCGGAACCCGTACCGCGCCGATTCATCGGAACCTCTGCGGCATAACGAATTCACTGCCCCTCACACCGTTGGCATGAGGGACACCGCAACCACCGAGGCCACACCACCGCGAGACGATCATGCTGGAGAATCTTTCTCCAACTCTCCTCCACAGGGTCAACACACCCGCGACAGGAAGCGATCAAGACCAGAACACAAAGAACCCGCCTGACCAGCGGAAACCGCTCGATCAGACGGGCTCTCAATTCAAGTGGACCTTGGGGGAACTTACTACAACACAAACCCCCACGTAGAAGCCCTAGAGACGCTGCTCCAGAAGCTACCCGACCCCGCAACGCCCGCTCCGCCGCCTGCTGACCGGCCAAAACCAGGTCGGGCTCGGCAACTGGACGTCGCCCGGACCCAAACGCTGATCCGGGATTATCTGGCGGGTGCCACGACCTATGAGCTGGGTTCCCAGTTCGGTATTGATCGGCGAACGGTCAGCAACATCCTCCGCAGGAATGGCGTGCAGATGCGCCGACGTGGCCTGTCCTCTGACCAAGTCGATGACGCCATCCACCTTTACCGCCTTGGTTGGTCACTGGCGCGGGTCGGCGAGCACCTGAACGTAGACCACACCACCGTCTTGACCAAGTTGCGGGAGCGCGGCGTCCCCACCCGCGACTCGCACGGGCGACCCCGATCTTGAACGGTGGTCAGCTGCCGCGCCGTCGTCCTTCATCGACGTCGCGGCGGCGCCGGGGTCACGCGCCAGCTGGCCGTCGGTGCGTCCCAGCCGCGACGATTGGTGAACGGGAGGTAGTCGCAGCCTTGGTCGACCACAACCACCACCTCATCCGCGACGGCCAGATCTTGTTGTCCGACAGGGTTTCTCCCGCATCCCGGTCAAACAACTCACCGCGCAGAGATGCCTGAACCGGCTACGACCGGGCGGCAAAGACGAGACCTGCCGCAACGGCAACCTCGGCGGAGCGCCCCTTGGATCGAATCGCCATGGTCATGGCTTACAGGTCGCAGGAGGGAAACCCGCGGTCGCCCAGCAGCAGCACGTCCAGGCCGAATCGCGAGCTGGCGGGTCTGCACGCCTCTCGGCAGCCTCAGTCGCAGCGAAGCAGACGTCGTTGTTGTGTGGCGCATCACACCTGCCCTGGTGTTCGCCCGTTCGATCCAGAGCTAGGCTCGCCGTTAAGTGAACTTAGTTAGGCTAACGCTGGAGAGGTTGGGGAATCACCGTGCACGTCACCATCGACGAAGAGGAATGCTGCGCGGCGGGTCAGTGTGTGCTGGCCGCGCCGGAGGTCTTCGATCAGCGGGACGAGGACGGCATCGTCGTCCTGCTCGACGCCGAACCGGACGAGAGCCGGTACGCCATGGTGCGGGACGCCGCGGCGGTGTGCCCCGCGTTGGCTATCGTGGTGCACGAATGACCGGGGTGGTCGTCGTCGGCGCTTCGGCGGCGGGACTGTCGGTGGCGGAGACGTTGCGGCGGCAGGGTTTCGACGGCCGGATCACGCTGATCGGTGATGAGCCGGAGCTGCCGTACGACCGGCCGCCGCTGTCCAAGGAGATCCTGTCCGGCCGGTGGCCGGACGAGCGGGTGTGGTTGCGGGACGAGGCCGCGATCGCCGGTCTGGAACTGGATCTCCGTCTCGGGGTGCGGGCCGACGGGGTCGATCCGGCCGCGAAGACCGTCACGCTCGCTGACGGGGTCATGGTGAGTTATGAGAATCTCGTGATCGCGACCGGGGTGCGGCCGCGGTGGCTGCCCGGTACCGAAGGTGTGCCCGGTGTACATGTCCTGCGCACGCTGGCCGATGCCCGGGCCCTCAAGGTCCTGCTCGCGCGGCAGCCGCGGCTGGTGATCGTCGGCGCCGGATTCCTCGGCGCCGAGGTCGCCTCGGTCGCGCGCACGGCGGGCGCGCAGGTCACGCTGGTCTCCGATCTGGAAGCTCCGCTGGCTGATGTCCTCGGCCGCGATCTCGGCGCGCTGTTGATCGGCGCGCACCGGGAGCACGGTGTCGAGGTCGTCACCGGGGTGCTGGTCGAGCAAGTGTTGACCGCCGGCGGGCGCGCCGCCGGAGTGCGGCTGGCCGACGGCCGGACCATCGAGGCGGACGCGGTGCTCGTGTCGATCGGCTCGGTGCCGAACGTGGAGTGGCTGGCGGGCAGCGGCATCGAGTTCGGCAACGGTGTGCTCTGCGACGAGTTCTGCCAGGCGGGTCCCGGCGTGTGGGCGGCTGGCGACGTCGCCTCGTGGCGGCATCCGGCCCTGGGGACGCGGCTGCGGATCGAGCACCGCACCAATGCGGCCGAGCAGGGGATGGCCGTCGCCCGCAACATCCTCGCCGGCGGTGATCCGGTGCCGTTCGCGCCGGTGCCCTACATCTGGTCCGACCAGTACGACTTGAAGGTCCAGATCTACGGGCTGCCCCGGGGCGCCGACCGGTTCGCGCTGACCGAGGGAAGCGTGGACGAGCGCAGCCTCGTCGGCCTCTATGGCAAGGACGACCGGGTGTGCGCGGCCGTCGGCATCAACAAGATCCGGGCCGTCCGGGCGGCTCGCGCGCTCGTCGCGGCACCGACCTCCTGGGACGCGGCTTTCCGCAGGGAAGGAACGACAGTATGAGCGAGCAACGAGCCGGCGTCATCGGGCTGGGCATGATCGGCGGCGGGGTGGCGGTCAGCCTCGCCCGCCGCGGCCGGGTGCCGGTGGTCTACGACATCCGCCCGGACGCGGCCGACCACCTGGCCGGGGTCCCGGCGCCGGTGGCGTCGCCGGCGGAGGTGGCGCGCGCCAGCGACGTCGTCCTGGTCGCCGTGGTGGACGCGGACCAGGCCAGGACGGTGCTCTCCGGCGAGCAGGGCTTGCTCTCCGGTGCGCGCCCCGGCTTGGTCGTAGTGCTGCTGTCCACGGTCGCGGTGCCGGTGGTCCGCGAGCTGGCCGAAACCTGCGCCCGGGCCGGCGTGGAGCTGTTGGATTGCGGTGTGACGCCGGGTGACAAGGCGGCGGAGAACGGCCTGGTGGCCATCCTCGGCGGCGCGGAGTCCACAGTGGAACGCGCGATGCCGGTCCTGGCGGACTTCGCCAAGTGCGTGGTCCACTGCGGACCGCTCGGCGCCGGGATGGCGACCAAGATCGCGCGCAACGTGATCACCTACGGCACCTGGCGCGCCGTCCACGAAGCCAGCACGCTCGCCGAGGCCGCGGGAGTGGACCCGGCGAAGCTGCTCACCGTCATCGACGCGGCGGACCCGGAAGGCGCAACCCTGCTGTCGTGGCAGCGCATGCGGCTGGCGGGGAAGCCGGAGACACGCGCGCTGGTGTCCCAGGTGGAACGGTTGCTGGACAAGGACCTCGCGGCCGCGCAGGACCTGGCCGGCCGCGTCGGGGTTGCGGTGCCCCTGGTCGACGTGGCCCGAAAACACGGCAAGGAAACACTGGAAATCCGGGTACGGGAGGACGCATGACCACAGTGGACACCGGGAGCAGGCGGCGGGGCCTGAAGGTGATGGACGAGGTGTACGGCACCGGCTTCACCGACACCTTGCCCAGCGAGTACACGCCGATGCTCGAAAAGACCGTCGAGCACCTCTTCGGTGAGATCTGGAACCGGCCCGGGTTGTCCATCCGCGACCGCCGGCTCCTGGTCATCGGCGCCACCGCGGCCCTGGGCCGGGCAGACCTGATCGAAATCCAGGTCCGCGGCGCGCTCGCGAACCGCGAGCTGTCCGCGGAGGAGCTCCGCGAAGCCGTGCTCCAGCTGCAGTACTACGTCGGCTGGGGCAACGGCAGCCAGGTCCACAACGGAGTGGAAGTCGCGCTGCGCACGTACGAGAAGGAGGACAAGCGATGACCGTGGACCTGCCCGCGATGCCCGTCCAGCGGCAACGGCTGCTCGACCCGCCCCTGGAGTACCACCAGCTGCAGGAGGAACAACCCATCGTCCGCGTCCGATTCCCCAGCGGACGGGTCGGCTGGCTGGTCACCCGGTTCGACGAGGGCAGCCAGGTGTTCTCCGACCCCCGGATGAGCGCCCGGCGTCCACGGCACGACGTACCCGAGGAAGAGGGCCACGACGCGGAGTCGAACGAGCCGGCCGAGGCGGTCAACCCGACCTTCGTGATGATGGACGAGCCCGACCACGGTGCCTACCGTCGGCTGCTCACCGGCCGGTTCACGCCGAAAGCCGTCCAGCAGAAGCTCCAGCCCTACATCGACCGGATCGTCACCGAGCACCTCGACGCCATGGAGAAGGCCGGCGCCCACGGACCGGTCGACCTCGTCGAACACCTCTCGTTGCCGATCCCGTGCCTGGTGATCTGCGAGCTGCTCGGCGTGCCCTACACCGACCGCGACCAGTTCCACCACGCCACCGAAGTGATGATGGACATGAGCAAAACCCGGGCGGAGCGCGCCGGCGGGGGCCGGTGGCTGCAGCAGTACATCACCACCCTGGTCGCCGCCAAGCGCGACGACCCGGACTCCGCCGGCCTGCTCGCCGAACTCGTCCGCACCAGCCAAGAGGACGGCTCGGTCCTCACCGACACCGACCTCGTCGACATCGGCGTGCTGCTGCTGTTCGCCGGGCACGACACCACGATGGCGATGATCGGCCTCTCGGCGCTGACGCTGCTCACCCACCCCGAACAGCGGCAGTACCTGACCGAGCACCCCGACCGCGTCGGCCCGGCGGTCGAGGAACTGCTGCGCTACCTGACGATCGTCCAGTTCGGACTCGGCCGGGTCGCCAAGGAGGACCTGGAGATCGGCGGCCGGCCCATCGCCAAGGGCGACCTGGTGGTGGTCGCGATGCCGGCCGCCAACCGCGATCCGCGCACGTTCGACAATCCCGACGTGCCCGACTTCGACCGCAAGATGACCCGGCACCTGGCCTTCGGCTACGGCGTGCACCAGTGCCTCGGTCAGAACGTGGCCCGGGCGGAGCTGAAGACCATCCTGCCGCGGCTGTTCGAACGGTTCCCCGGCCTCCGGCTGGCCACCCCGCCGGAGGAGGTCGAGATGGACACCTACGGCACCAATTACGGCGTCCGCAAGATGCTGGTCACCTGGTGACACCCAGGTCCCGTGGCCGCGGCGTGGCGGCTGCGGGACCTGCCACGTCCGTCCGTTCGGAGAGCGCACCGGCTATCGTGAAACGTCAGTGCAGGCAGATGTGAGGTGAGGTACCGGTGGACGGCGTCGGCAGGCGGCGGAGCCGCCGGGGTGAAGGAGAGCAGCTGCGGGCGGACGTGCTGGCCGCCGTCAACCGGCTGCTCGACGAGTGGGGCAGCGACGAAAAGCTGACCATGCGTGCGGTCGCCAAGGAAGTCGGCGTCGCCGCGCCGAGTATCTACCTGCACTTCTCCGACAAGTCCGAACTGGTCTGGGCCGCTCTGGCGGACAAGTACGAGCAGCTGGCCCAGCAGATGCGGCAAGCCGATCTGACCGCGGCCGCGCCCGGTGCCCGTGAGCGGCTGCGCGCACAGGTACACGCCTACTGCGACTTCGCCCGGACGAACGCAGGCCACTACCGGTTGATGTACGAGATCCGGCAGCCACCGGTCGAGATCTCGAAGGCGGGCAGGCACCCGGCCCGGCTGGTGTCCCGCACCCTGCGCCAAGCGCTGGCCCGCTGCGCCGACGAGGGCTATCCCCTGACCCAACCACTGCACCAGGCGGCCAACACACTGTGGACAGGGCTGCACGGACTGGTCTCGATCCAGCACAGCCTCGCCATCGAATCACCCCCGGCCATCCTGAAGGGAATGGCCGACGGACTGGTCGACATCCTCGTCAGCACGCAGCGCGGCGACGGGCCACCGTACCCGCCCCAGACCGAAGTGGACAGATTCGTCGCCACGATCATCGACGATTCCGCACTCTGACGTCGAGGGCGGCGCCCGGCGTGGTCGTGGCGTCATGGGGCAGCAGACCGGTTCCGTCTCCGCCGGAGACCTCACCTGATGCGGTTAGGCTGGCGCAATGGGCACGACTGCGGATCAATCGGCATCGGTCGCCCGGCGGGAGCGCAATCCTCGTGGCCAGGGTGACCGGCTGCGCGATGACGTGATCGCGGCGTTGGCGCGCATCGTTTCCGATGACGAACGAATGCGACCGGTATCGGTATCGCTGCGCGAACTCGCCTGGGAAGCCGGTGTGACCGCGCCGGCGATCTATGCGCATTTCGCCAGTGTCAGCGAGGTCGCCTGGGCCGCGGCCCAGGCCGGGTTCGCCCAGCTGGTCGCGGCGATGGACATGGCCGACGAGCAAGCCGCCGACCGATCGGCGGCCGACCGGCTGATCGCCCAGGCCCACGCCTACTGCCGGTTCGCGGTCGAGCAACGTGGCCACTTCCGCCTGATGTTCGCAGTGGAGCCCGCCGTGATCGGGGCGCGACTGGAGGACGCCGCGCCGCCGGTGCGCGAGGTGCTCCAGCGGTGGCAGCGGGCGGCGGCGCGGCTGGGAGAGGACGGCGTGACCATGACCGACACCGCCACGGCGGCGATGTACCTGTGGAGCGCCGTGCACGGACGGCTGGCGCTCACCCCGTTGCTCACCTTCGCCGGAGAACCAGGCGATGTCCACCAGTTCGTCGAGCAGGTCGTGCACGAGATCATCCGTGTCCGGCATCGCTAGGCCGGGTTGACGCGGTCGGCCTGGCCGGCGATGAAGGCGTTCCAGTCGGTGGCACGCCCGACCAGCACGTCCCGGACCTGCGGGTGGGTGTAGAGCATGAAGGTGTCGGCCAGGATCGCCTCGGCGACCTGCTCTCCCACCGTTTCCGGTTCCAGCAGGGCGAACTGGTCACCGGGGCCGCGGGTTTCGATGTCGGGCCCGAAACTGCGCAGTGTCGAGAGCACGTTGGTCTTGACCGGACCGGGGCACAGCACGGTGACGCCGATGCCCTGCGGGTGCAGGTAGAGGCGCAGCCCTTCGGAGATCTGCACGATCGCGGCCTTGGTCGCGGCATAGGGCAGCCGGTCATAGGCGTAAGTGAACAACCCGGCGAAAGACGCGGTGTTGACGATGTGGCCGTGGCCCTGCTCGATCAGCAGCGGCAGGAACACCGCGTTGCTGCGAACCACGGACATCAGGTTGACAGTGATGATCCGTTGCCATTCGGCGACCGGCAGGAACTCGGGCCGGCCGCGGGTGAGCACGCCCACGTTGTTCATCACCACATCGACGCGCCCGAAGCGGTCCAGCGCGAACCGCCGCAGCTCGTCGAACGCGGCGTCCTCGCCTACGTCGCATCGCACCCCAGCGGCCTGACCGCCGGCGCCGGTGATCTCGGCAACGACGGCGTCAGCCGTCTCGGCATTGACGTCGGCAACCACGATGCACGCGCCGCGCCGGGCGAGGGACCGGGCGGTGGCCCGACCGATCCCACTTCCTCCTCCGGTGACAATCGCGACCTTTTCCCGCAACGAATCCATGTTTCCCGTCCTTCCTGGCCGGCCGTGACTGTCCGCCACGCGACCAGCCACACGAGGGTCGCTTGCGACACTATCTAAACAGCTGTAAATTTAGCAATGTTTAGTCATCCGATAGGAGGTTCGCCCGTGAAGGTGACCATCGACGAGGCCAAATGCTGCGGGGCCGGCCAGTGTGTGCTCGTCGCGCCCGCGGTGTTCGACCAGCGGGAGGACGACGGGGTGGTGATCCTGCTCGACGCGGAACCACCCGCCGCCGAACACGGCAACGTCCGCGAGGCCGCGACGGTGTGCCCCGCGGCCGTCATCTCGATCCAGGAGTAGGGAGAGCATCCAGTGACCCAGGCAACCGAAGCCGCCGCGGCATCACTGCCGGCGCCTCGCCAGTGCCCCTATGCCCCGCCGGCTTTCTACGCCGAGACCCGCGAGTCCGGCCGTCCCCGGCGCGGCACCATCTGGGACGGCAGCAATCCGTGGCTGGTCGCCACCCACGACCAGGTCAAGCAGGTGCTCGGCGATCCCCGGATCGGCGCCGACGTGACCGACCCCGCCTTCCCCAACACCGACGCCGCTCAGCCTCACCTCCAGGGGGACATCTTCTTCCGCAAGGACGGCGAGGAGCACCTGCCGATCCGCCGCCTCCTCAACCCCGACTTCACCGTCAAGCAGGTCGAACGGTGGCGCCCCCGCATCGAGCAACTGGTGGACGAGGCCATCGACGACCTGCTCACGCTGCCCCGCCCGCTGGATCTGGTGCGGCACTTCGCGTTGCGGATCCCGACCGAGGCCATCTGCGAACTGCTCGGCGTGGACCTGGCCGACAGCCCTGTTCTGACCGACAGCGTCCTGGCGATCACCGACATGCACGCCGCCACCGAGGAGAAGGTCGCTGCGATCGGCCGGCTCAACGAGCTGCTCGCCCGGTGCGCCCGGCAGAAACAGGAGCAGCCCGACGAGCGCCTGCTCAGCCGACTGGTGAACCAGCACGTGCCCAGCGGTGAACTGACCTTCGACGAGGTCGTCCGGCTGGGTGTGCTGGTGATCGGCGCCGGGCACGAGACCACCTCGAACATGCTCGGCCTGTCCGTGCTGGCCCTCCTGCAGCACGCCGACCAACGCAAGAAGCTCCTGTCCGACCCGGGCGACTACGCGGCGACCTGCGCCGAGGAGATGCTGCGGTACTGGAGCATCGTGCAGACCGAACCCCGCCGGTTCGCCCGGGAGGACGTCGAGATCGGCGGGCAGCTGATCAACGCAGGTGAGGGCATCATCTGCTCGCTCGGCGCGGCCAACCGCGACCCCGCTGTGTTCACCGCTCCCGAGGAACTGGACGTCACCCGGCCCGGTCGCCAGCACCTCGCGTTCGGGCACGGCGTGCACCAGTGCCTCGGGCAGAACCTCGCCCGCATCGAACTCCAGGCCGCGCTGCCGCGCCTGTTCCAGCGGGTGCCGGAGCTACGGCTGGCGGTGCCGGAAGACCAGTTGCGGTTCCGGGATACACACATCGTGTACGGCCTCTACGAACTGCCGGTCACCTGGTGAGCGGGAAGCTGGCCGGGCGGGTCGCGATCGTCGTCGGTGGCGGCCAGACCGAGGGCGAGACCATCGGCAACGGCCGCGCCGCCTGCCTGACCTACGCTCGCGAAGGCGCCGGCGTCCTGGTAGTCGACCGGGACCCGGCCGCCGCCGAGCAAACCGTGACGCTGGTGCGCGAGCAGGACGGGCAGGCCCACCCGCTCCAGGCGGACATCACCTCCGAGACGGACTGTCGCGGCATTCCCGAGGCCGCGCTGGCCGCGTTCGGGCGCATCGACATCCTGCACAACAACGTCGGCATCGTCCCGGGGGGACCGACCGAACAGCTGACCGCCCGGCAGTGGCGCACCGGTTTCGAGGTCAACCTCACCGGGATGTGGTTGACCTGCAAGTACGTCCTGCCCCACCTGCGTGCGCAGGGGAGCGGGACGGTGATCAACATTTCCTCGATGGCCGGGCTGATGGCCGGCGGCGAGGCGATCGCCTACGTCACCTCCAAGGCCGCGGTCAACTCGATGACCCGCTCCCTCGCGCTGCAGTACGCGCCACACGGCGTCCGCGTCAACGCCATCGCGCCGGGCATGATGGATACCCCGATGGGCGTGGACCACCTCGCCCGCACCATCGGCGCGTCCCGCGACGAGATAGCCGCGCAGCGGGCCGCAGCTGTCCCGATGGGCCACCAGGGCACCAGCTGGGATGTCGCGAACGCGGCCCTGTTCCTGGCATCCGACGACGCGGCCTACATCACCGGTGTCGTACTGCCGATCGACGGTGGCTACACCCTGCAAACCGGTTCATGACGAAAGGTGTCCACAATGGACGATCGTGACAAGGGTATCAACGTTGTCCGGGAGATGATCCCGGCCATCACTGCCGATCTGGAGAATGGCTTTCCCGAGGGCGCATTCGGCCGCGAGCTACCGGAACTGGCGCTGGTGAACGTGTTCGGCCGGCTGTGGTCGCGCGACGGCCTCGACCGGCGCTCACGCAGCCTGGTGACACTGGGCATCCTGATCGCGCTCGGCTCGACCGATGAGCTGAAGATCCACTTCCAGATCGCCCTCACCAACGGGATCACCCGGGAAGAACTCGAAGAAGTCATCTACCACGCGACCGGCTACGCGGGCTTCCCCGCGGCCAACGTGGCGTACAAGATCGCCACCGAGGCACTCGGCCAGTGAGCCGGCAGCCTGGAGGGAAATGACGGCCGCGGGGCAGACCGCCGTGGCTTCGCGGACGCTTGCGTGCTCGGAGCCGGGTGGCTCGGCGTCGAACTGGATCACCACGCCGTCGTTCTCGCGCTGGTCGAAGACTGCGGATGCTGCGGAGCACGCCCTGGCCTGCTCCGCAGCATTTGGCTTCGTCGATGGTCACCTTCATCGTCATTCGTCATTTATTTCCAAACAAATGGAAATTGCACACGTGTAATTAGTGAGACAAGGTGTCACGAGGTCGACGTCATCCTCGGACAGTGTTGCGGCACCGTCGCAGGTGCGGACTATCGGCGGGCGACTCGGAGGATCTCGCCGACGACCTGCTCGACGAATTGGCGGATATCGCTCATCTCCGGGACCGAAGCGAGCAGTGGGCTCAGGGCCAGTCGGCCGTGCACGGCGCTCCACAGGTACATCGCCGCGCCGGCGGGGTCGGTCATGGCCACGCCGTCGTCCCGCAGCTGTGCCGCGGCCCGTCGCCATCGTGCCAGCACCTCGCGCACCACCAGCCTGGTGTCCACGGTCACCCCGAACATCACGGGCTCCACCGCGAACATCAACCGGAAATGACCACGATGCTCGGCGGCGAACCGGCAGTAGGCGTGGGCCTGGGCGATCAACCGGTCGGCCGCGGGGCTGTCGGCGGCCTGCACGTCAGCTTCGTCCATCGCCGCCACCAGCCGGGTGAACCCGTCCTGGGCCGCGGCCCAGGCGACCTCGCCGACCGTGGCGAAGTGGGGATAGATCGCCGGTGCGGTCACCCCGGCCTCCCGCGCGAGTTCACGCAGCGACACCGACACCGGCCGCACCCGCTCGTCATCGGAGACGATGCGGGCCAATGCCGCGATCACGTCGTCTCGCAGTCGGTCGCCCTGCCCGCGCGGATTGCGCTCCCGGCGGGCGCCCGGGGCCGGTTGGTCTGCGGTCGTCCCCATTGCGCCACTGTAGCCCGGATCGTCGCACGTGCCCGCCGGCATCCCCGGCGGGTGGCTCGAACGCAACAACGCCGAATCACCGGGCAACCTCCCACGACTGCCAGAATCGTGGCCGGACCGCTACCAGCGACTTGCTGCCAGTCACGGCACAGAAATCCCGCCGTACGTCGCAGCGGTGGCCACTGCGCTCCAGCTATGGCGCACCATCTTCCCCCGCGAGTAGGCACATAACAGCCATCGCTCGAGCCAAGAACACCGTGCGAACCCTTGGGCGGCGGCAACCTCTGACCTAAACAACGCCAACCCGCAGGCAAGACACCTTAGGGGAATTACAACCCGAAAAGAGCCCCTGGCCAGCAAACCCTCTCGCTCAAATCAGGAGCGAGAGGGTTGCTCCGTGTACGAATCCGCAGGCCAGAGCATGAAAATCGAACTTTCGGTGGAGCTGAGGGGACTCGAACCCCTGACCCTCACACTGCCAGTGTGATGCGCTACCAGCTGCGCCACAGCCCCTTGAAGGTCCACGTTCCCGGTAGGTTTCCCTTCCGTTCTCGTGTGGCAATACCGTACATCACCCCTGCCACAAGATAAAAATCGGGGGTACCCAAAGCGCATTCGGCCTGGTAGGACCGGGTGATGACCGCCGGAGCGCCGTTCGACCCCGAGATCGAGTGCATGGACCCCGAGGCCCGCCGCGAGCTGCAGGAACAGCGTCTGCAGGGGCTGGTGGACCGGCTTCTCGCCACGGACAACTTCCAGGGGAACAGGATCCGGGAAGTTGGAGTGATGCGCGGCACAGACGTGCGGCTCGACGAGATCCACTTGCTGCCGACGATCACCAAGCAGGACCTGTGGGATCACTACCCGTTCGGGCTGCGGATCGCGGAGCAGGAGGACATCGTCTGCGTGCACGGGTCGTCGGGCACGGGTGGTCGGCCGACGCTCATCCCTTACACGGCGCACGATGTCGAGGTGTGGGCCGAGGTCATGGCCAGGGCGCTCGCGGGGGCCGGGGCCACGCGGCGGTCGATCATTCACAACGCTTACGGCTACGGGCTTTTCACCGGCGGGCTCGGGGTGCATCACGGCGGAACGAGGCTGAAGGCCACGGTGGTTCCCGTGTCGGGCGGGATGACGGAGCGCCAGATCAGGCTCATCGAGGACCTGAGGCCGGACGTGCTCTGCTGCACGCCGTCGTACGCGCTGAGGCTTGCGGACGACCTCAAGAACACGAGCATCAAGGTGGGGATCTTCGGGGCCGAGCCGTGGACTGAGGAGATGCGGCAGGAGATCCAGCAACGGCTTGGCATCAGGGCGTTGGACATCTACGGGCTGTCCGAGGTGATCGGGCCCGGTGTGGCGTGTGAGTCCCTTGACTCGGAAGGGCTTCTCAACATCGCCGAAGACCACTTCTATCCCGAGACGGTGGACGGCGAACTCGTCTTCACCACGCTCACCAAGACCGGCATGCCGCTGCTGCGGTACCGGACGGGGGACTTGGCGACGCTGCACGGGCCGGCAGGGCAGCGGACGCTCAGGAGGATGAGCAAGCTCAAGGGGCGCAAGGACGACATGCTCGTCATCCGCGGTGTCAACGTGTTCCCGACGGAGATCGAGGCGGTGGTGCTGGAGCACGCGAGCCCGCACTACCTGATCGTCGAGGACCGGCGCACGACCACGGCGCAGCTGCACGTGGCGGTCGAGTCCACTCAGGACGTCCGAACAGCACTGACGAACCGGCTCAGGGAACGGCTGGGCATCACGTGCCGGGTTCACGTGCTGGAGCCGGGAAAGCTGCCGCGCACGGAGGTGGGCAAAGCACAACGCCTGGCCCGGTGGACCCAGGGCCAGGCGCCGATCGACGGTCTCACTTAGTCAGGTCAGCGAGCCAGTTCTTGTTGTCCAGGTCGACGAGCTTGCCGTTGGCGGCGACGCTGGGGGTGCCGCGGAAGCGGCCAGTCTCCGGGTCCTTCAGGACGGGGTCGTTGCTGGTCTTCGTCATCAGGTCGTCCAGCTGCGACTTGTAGGTCTGGTTCTGCACGCACGACTCGAACGAGGCGGACGTGACGCCGACGTCCTTGCCCAGCTTGATGAGCTGGTCCTTGGTGTAGCCCGCTTTGCCCTCTTCCGGCTGTTTGGCGAACAGCGCCGCGTGGAAGGCGTTGAACTTGCCCGCGTCGGCCACGCACAGACCGGCGTTGGCCGAGTCCGCCGAGTAGCCGGGCGGGTTCGAGCGGCTGCTCAGCATCGGCAGGATGTGGTAGCGGATCTTGGCCTTGCCGTCGTCCACGGCCTGCTTGATGGTGGCGCCGTAGGTCTTCTCGAACGTGCCGCAGATCGGGCAGAGGAAGTCCTCGTACACGTCCACGGTGACCGTCGCGGAGTCCTTGCCGACGAGCACGGTGTTGCCGTCGCGGACCGCGGGGGCCGAGATCGTGTGGTCGGCCGGGGCGAGCGGGATCGCCTCGGTGCCCGACGTCGACGGCTTCATCTGCTGGAACACGACGTAACCGATGACGGCGATGGCCAGCACGGCGACCACCGCGATGCCGGCGATCACCTTGGTTCGGTCAGAGCCCGACGACCGGGCCTGGGCCACCGCACGCGCGGCCTGCTTCCTCTTCCGCGCACTGCGCTCTGCACCACCCACGGCGACGAGGGTAGCGAGCCAAGCTAAAAAGAAGCTGAGTGGGCGATCACGCTTCCGGGTGGCGTGGCTTGCCGCCCACGCGTTCGCCCGTTGGGATCTCCGCACTCTCGTCCAAGCAGCCGCACTCCGGTGCCACTGCCACGGCCGTGTGCTCCTCCTCGTGTGTGGGCAGCGTCTCGGGCGCCACGAGCCAGAAGCCCAGGGACAGCAGCAGCGCAGCACCGGTGATCGCGAACGACGCTTCGAAGCCCAAGGTGTCGGCCAGCAGACCGGCGCACATCGGGCCGATGATCGCGCCGAGGTCGGTCACCATCTGGAAGCCCGCCAGCACCGGGCCGCCCTTGCCGCGGGCGCCGATGACGTCGGCCACCACGGCGTTCTGCGGCGGGTTCAGCAGGCCCGCACCCATGCCCGCGACCAGCGACGCGGCCATGAACGTCCACACGTCACCGGTGAAGCCCATCCAGACGGTGGCGAGGCCGCTCACGACGAGGCCCGCCACGGCGACCGGCTTGCGACCGCGGGTGTCGGCGATCTTGCCCGACAGGAACAGCATCGCGGCGTTGCCGGCGGCGAACACGGACATCGAGATGCCGGCGACGGCCGGGCTGTGCTTCAACGCCTCGATGACGAACACCGGCACCAACGAGATCCGCACGCCGAACACGGCCCAGCCGTTCGCGAAGCCGGACGCCAGCGCCGCCCGGTAGGTCGGGTGCCGCACCGCCTCACGCATCGACATGGGCGTGTCGGTGCTGGTCTTGTCCAGCGCCGCGAGCGTCGACCGCCGCAGGAAGAACCAGACCACGAACGCCGCGAGGCACAGCATCACGCCGTAGGACACGAACGGCACCCACAGGCCGAGCGGCACCAGGCCGGCGCCGACGATCGGTCCGCAGACGTTGCCGACCAGGAAGCCCGCCGCCCACAGCCCGGACGCCCGCCCGCGCATCGGCGCCGGCGTGATCCGGATCAGCAGCCCCAGCGCCGCGACGGTGAACATCGTCGATCCGACGCCCGCCAGCGCACGCCACGTCAGCATCTCCGGGTAGCTCGACGAGAAGCCGGACAACGCGGTGCCGAAGGCCACGATCAGGATGCCGACGATGTAGACGCGGGGCTCGCCGAACTTGTTCACGAGCCGACCGCTCATGGGCGCGAACGCCAGCCGCACGAACGCGAAGGTGCTGATCAGGGCCGCGACCGCGGTGTGACCGACGCCGAACGACGACGCGTACACCGGCAGCACCGGCGCCACGATCCCGAACCCGATGGCGATGATGAAACTCGCCGCGACCAGAACCCACACCTCGACTGGCAACCGCTCGCGCACACAGCCTCCCTTAGCCCTGCTAAGGATATGTCACGCGGCAACTAAGTAACTCAGTCGAGCAGCTCATCAACTCTGCGTACATATGCCGTCACGGGATATGCGGCGACGAACCCGCACGCCTCCGCGAACCGCTCCCCCGGCCCTTCGTCCACCTGCGAAGCGACCAACGCCGCACCGGCAGAACGCAGCGCCGCAGCAGCAGACACCACCAACGACCGCCCAACGCCCCGACGCCGCCGCGCCGGACGCACGACGCACTGCTCGACCAGCCCCACCCCGCGCTCGGCGAACCCCGACGCGAATCCGCCGATGCGGTCGCCGTCGTCCATCACCAGCAGCAAACACCGCGGGTCGTCCAGCCGATGCCCGAGCCACCGCGCGAGCCGCGCCCGGTTGCCGACCAGTTCGTCCGACAGCAGCTCGACGATGCCCTCGACATCCGCGTCGACAGCCCGCCGGACACCATCCGAAACGATGGCAGGCCCCCGGTGCACCACGGTCAACAGCTCCTCGACCGCGTACCAGCCGGAGTCGTCAGCGATGCCCTCGATCTCGTCCACGGTCGTCGGCGACGCGTACACCACGGCTTCGGCGCGCCCCACGTCCGCGAACGTCTGCTCCAGCTGCAGCAAGGTCGACGCGACCTCGACCGACGACCCGTCCAGCGCGCAGCCGAAGTTCCCGGAGGGCAGCGGGTTCTCGCGGTTGATCACCACCGCCGCGCACCCGACCCGGCCGACCTTGCCGTACCGGACCGCGCCGGACGCCAGCCGCGCTCCTTCCACCAGGATCGCGAGCGACCGCGACTGGTACGGGTCCAGCAGCTCCGGGTCGTCCGGGTCGCGCAACGGGTCAACCATGCCTTCACCCTGACACACTCTGCGATGTGCACCTGCCTGATCTCCCGGTGAAGTCGGTCCTGCCGGAACTGCTCAGAACCCTCGACGACCGCGGTTCGGCCGTGCTCGTGGCCCCACCGGGCACCGGCAAGACGACGCTCGTCCCGCTCGCGCTTCCCGGCAAGGTCGTCGTCGCCGAGCCTCGCCGCATCGCCGCCCGCGCCGCCGCCGCACGCATGGCGAGCCTCCTGGGCGAACCGGTCGGCCACACCGTCGGCTACTCGGTCCGGGGCGACCGCAAGACGAGCAAGCACACCCGCATCGAGGTCGTGACCAGCGGACTCCTGGTCCGCCGGCTCCAACACGACCAGGAGCTCAAGGGCGTCGACACGGTCCTGCTCGACGAGTGCCACGAACGCCACCTCGACGCCGACCTGCTCCTCACGCTCCTGCTGGACGCCAGAGCAGGCCTGCGCCCGGACCTCAGGCTCCTCGCCACGAGCGCGACCGTTGCCGCACAACGACTCTCCGACCTGCTCGGCGACGCCCCGGTCCTGCACACCGAGTCGCGCATGTACCCGACGGAGATCACCTACGTCCCACCGGTGCGCAACGAGCACATCGAGAACACCGTCGCCAGGGCGATCAACAAGGCCTTGTCCGAAGTGGACGGAGACGTGCTCGCGTTCCTGCCCGGCGTCAAGGAGATCAACCGGACCGCGCGGCTGCTCGACGCGGAGACGGTCGTCCTGCACGGTCAGCTCACCGCACAGACCCAGGACGCCGCGCTGAAACCGGGCGACCGCCAACGCGTGGTGCTCGCGACCAGCATCGCCGAGTCCAGCCTGACCGTCCCCGGTGTGCGAGCGGTCGTGGACGCGGGTCTGGCCCGCGTGCCCAGGGTCGACCACCGCCGAGGTCTGGCCGGGCTCACCACCATCCGCGTCTCCCAGGCCGTCGCCGACCAACGGGCGGGCCGAGCCGGACGTGAAGCCCCCGGCCGCGTCTACCGCTGCTGGCCCGAGCACGAGCACTCGACGCTCCCCCGCTATCCGGAACCGGAGATCAGAACCGCCGACCTGACCAGGCTCGCCCTCGAACTTGCGGTGTGGGGCACTCCGGACGGCAGCGGCCTGAGCTGGTGGGACGCCCCGCCGGAGGGGGCGCTCAAGGCCGCCCGGGAGACCCTGAACGCGATCGGCGCCCTGGACCCGGACCGCCGCGACCGCATCGCGAACGTCGGCCTGCACCCTCGGCTGGGCCGAGCCCTGATCGACGGCAGCGAGCTGGCGGGCAACCGCACCGCAGCCGAGGTCGTGGCACTGCTCGACGACAGCGCCCACCCCAGCACGACGGACCTGGCGACCGCGTTGAAGTCACCGGGAAAGTGGCGCAAAGAAGCCAAGAAGCTCGAAAAACTGGGTACGAACCCGCACGGCAACGGCGATCCGGCACTCGTCGTCGCGCTCGCCTACCCGGAACGGCTGGCGAAGCGCCGGTCCAAGAACAGCAACGTCTACCTGATGGCCAACGGCACGGCCGTCGAGCACACCGACTCGCACGCCCAGTGGCTGGCGGTCGCGATCGCCGACCGCGAACCGGGCAGCAAGCACGGCCGCATCCGCCTCGCCGCCCCCGCCGACGAGGAGCTCGCGGTCACCGCCGCCAGTGCCCTCGTGCACACCGAGGACGACATCCGCTGGAACGGCGACGTGATCGCGAACGAGGTCCGCAAGCTGGGCGCGATCACCCTCGACGAACGCCCGCTGGGCGACCTCGCCAAGTCGCAGCAGGCACTGCGCCTCGGCCTCGAAACCGAAGGCCTCGGCCTGCTCAAGTGGACCGATGCCGCCAAACGCCTGCGCGAACGCATGGCGTTCCTGCACCGGACCCGCGGCTGGCCGAGCGTCGACGACGAGCACCTGGTCCGCGCGATCGACCTCGGCAAGGCAAAGAAGCGCTCGGACCTGGCCAAGATCGACACGGTCGCGCTGCTGCGGAGCCTGCTGCCGTGGCCGGAAGCGGCGGAGTTCGACCAGCTCGCCCCGGAACGCATCGGTCAGGGCAAGGTCGACTACACGCAGGACCAGCCGGTCCTCTCCGTCCGCATCCAGGACGCCATGAAGTGGGCCGACACGCCGCAGATCGCGGGAGTTCCGGTGGTCGTGCACCTGCTCTCCCCGGCGGGCCGTCCCACCGCCGTGACCAGCGATCTCAGGTCTTTCTGGCGCAACGGCTACCTGCGGGTGCGCAGTGAGCTGAAGGGCAGGTATCCCAAGCACCACTGGCCCGAACGGCCCTACAGTAAGGGCACATGAGGGGTTTTCAGGTATCTCGCCGCGGCTTCCTGGGGATGGCGGCGCTGGGCATGACCACGATCGGCACGGCAAGAGCGGAAACCGACCACTCAGAAGCCGTCGTCGTCGGAACCGGCTACGGCGCAGCGGTCGCGGCACTGCGACTGGGCCGAAAAGGCATCAGGACCACGATGCTGGAGATGGGTCAGCGCTGGAACCAACCGGGTCCGGACGGCAAGGTCTTCTGCTCGATGCTCAACCCGGACCGCCGCGCGATGTGGTTCAAGGACCGCACCGAGGCACCGCTGGAGACCCTGCTGGGCCTGCCGATCGTGAACCGCCCGATCCAGCGCCACGCCGGTGTGCTCGACAAGGTCCACTTCGAGGAGATGGCGGTCTACCTCGGCCGCGGCGTCGGCGGCGGAAGCCTGGTCAACGGAGGCATGGCCGTCACCCCGAAGCGCGAGTACTTCGAGGAGGTCCTGCCGCAGGTCGACGCCGACGAGATGTACGACAGGTTCTTCCCGCTGGCCGACAAGACGCTGCGGGTCAACACGATCCGCAGCGCGTTCCTGGAGTCGACGAGCTGGTACCAGTACGCCCGCACCGCACGCCGTCAGGCCGCGAACGCGGGCTTCGGCACCCAGGTCATCCCGAACGTCTACGACTTCGCGTACATGGAAGCGGAAGCCCGCGGCACCGCACCGAAGTCGGCACTGGCCGGCGAGGTCATCTACGGCAACAACCACGGCAAGATGAGCCTGGACAAGACCTATCTCGCCGACGCGCTGGCCACCGGCAACGTCACGATAAAGCCGCTGCACCAGGTCAAACGCATCCGTCAGCAGCCGGACGCGACCTACCTGCTCACCGTCGAGCAGCGCGACCCGTTCGGAAAGCTCCTGGCCACCAAGGAGATCGGCTGCCGCCACCTGTTCCTCGGCGCGGGCAGCCTCGGCACCACCGAACTGCTGCTGCGCGCCCGTGAGAACGGCGACCTGCCGGACCTCAGCGAGGAGATCGGCCGCGGCTGGGGCCCCAACGGCAACGTGATGACCGCACGCACGATGCTCGGCGGCATGCGGCAGTCCGGCATGCCGGTGCTCGCGATCGACGCCTGGCGGGACCGGCAGGTGTTCGCCGAGATCGCCCCGGTGCCCGCGGGCGTCGAAACCCTCGCCTCGCTCTACCTCGCGATCACCAGGAACCCCGAGCGCGGCACGTTCCACTACGACCGCGGCACCGACGGCATCACCCTCGACTGGCGGCGTGAGCAGATGAAACCGTCGATCCGCGCGGTGAAGGGCGTGTTCGACGAGGTGAACAGAACAAACCTCACGACATATCGCGCCGACCTGTTCGGAATCGGGAAAGTCTTCTCGGACGACTTCACCTATCACCCGCTGGGTGGTTGCCTCCTCGGCCGCGCCACCGACGAATACGGCCGGGTCAAAGGCTACAAGAACCTCTACGTGACGGACGGTTCCCTGATCGGCGGTTCGATCGGCGCCAACCCGTTCGTGACGATCACGGCGCTGGCGGAACGGAACTTGAGTCGAATCACCGCGACGGATCTGAACCATTAGGAATCGAACAACGTTAGTCTCAGCTATGGCGCACATCGCGATCTTCCTCATGCCCGAGCGCGGACACCTCCTGCCCGCGCTCGGCCTGATCGCCGAGCTCGTGCGCCGCGGCCACCGCGTGAGCTGCCCGGTCCCGGACGCGTTCACCGCGCCCGTGACCGAGTGCGGCGCGACAGCGATCCCGTATGAGACAACGCTTCCCGGCGTGCTGCCCGAGTCCCTCTACACGGCCGCGCAGCTCGCGCTCGTCGAGGCCGAGTCGATGCTGCCGCAGCTGGAGGACAGGTTCCGGCAGGACCCGCCCGCCGTGGTGCTGTGGGACATCGCGGCCTGGGCCGGCGGGGTGATCGCCCGCAGGCTCGACGTGCCGAGCGTGTTGCTGGAGAGCTTCCTGACCAGCAACACGCACTGGTCGCTCGGCGCGTCGGTGATGCCCGCGCGCACGTTCGACACCGACGCGATCCGGTTCTTCACCAGGGTGCAGGAGTTCCTCGGCGGCTCGCTGCCGGAGTTCGTCTCGGGCGCGCGGCGCCGGATCGCCTTGTTCGCCAGGGAGTTCCAGCCGGAGGGCGACACGTTCGACGAGCGGTACGTGTTCACCGGCCCGTGCCTGACCGAACGCCGGTTCCAGGGCACGTGGACACCACCAGGCGACACACCCGTGGTGCTCGCGACGATCGACGCGCAGACGTGCGCCGACGCGGCGCGTGGAATGCCGTGGCACCTGGTCGCGAAGGGCGAGGTCGCGAACCCAGCACCGAACGTCGAGGCGCACGAGGAGGTCCCGCAGCTCGCCGTGCTGGAGCACGCCGGCGTGTTCATCACGCACGGCGGCCTCTGCGGCGTGATGGAGGCGTTGCACCACGGCGTTCCCATGATCGTCGTGCCGCGCATGACCGACCAGCGCCTCAACGGCCAGCGCGTCGAGGAGCTCGGGCTCGGCGTCGTGCTCGACCGCGTCACGGTGGAGGGCGTGCGTTCGCTGGTCGGTCAGCTGACCTCGGATTCGGCGATCTCGGCTCGGGTGAAGGACATGCGGCGGATGATTCACCAGTCAGGCGGCAGCGCGCTCGCCGCGGACGTGGTGGAGGAGGAACTGGCGCGGTGAAACAGATCTGGGGCGACGCGGTCCGCGCCCTCGGCGGCACACCGGACGCCGGTGACCTGGTCGAGCGCTACGCCGAACCGCATCGTGCCTACCACAACACGGTCCACGTGGCGTCCGTCGTCCGCGACTCGTGGGCGCTGGCCGACGCGTTCGCGTTCACGCCGGAAGAACGCGCGGTGCTCACCTTGGCCGCCTGCGCGCACGACGTGATCTACAACGGCAAACCGGGTGACGACGAACGCGCGTCCGCGGCCTGGGCACGGGAACACCTGACAGGGCTGGAAGAAGGGCACATCGCGCGCGTGGAGTCGTTGGTGATGGCCACGATCACGCACTCGTCCGACGACCCGCTCGCACACGTGCTGCTCGACGCCGACCTCGCCGTCCTCGGTTCCGAACCTGCGGACTACGACCGCTACAGCCGCGCCGTGCGCCGGGAGTACGCGCAGTACAGCAACGAACAATGGCGCGCGGGCCGCGCGCACGTGCTAAGAACCCTGCTCGACCGCGAGGCCCTGTTCGTGACCGAGCCCGCACGGCAGCTGTGGGACGCCGCCGCGCGGATGAACCTCGCCCGCGAGCTTCAGTCCTTGGCGTAAAGCACGCGCGTCGCCGTGGTGAACCGCTTGAGCGTCTCCGGGATCGGGTCGACGCCGATGCCCGGCCCGGTCGGCACGTGCATGAAGCCGTCCCTGAGCTCGAACGGTTCGGTGACGTCCTCCGCGAAGTACCGGCGGGACGCCGACACGTCACCCGGCAGCACGAACCCGGGCAACGCGGCCAGCGCCAGGTTCGGCCCGCGCCCGACGCCGGTCTCCAGCATGCCGCCGCACCACACCGGAATCCCGTGCGCGACCGCGACGTCGTGGATCCTGCGGGCCTCCAGGTAACCGCCGACCCGTGCGGGCTTGATGTTGATGACCCGGCAGGCGTCCAGCGCGATCGCCGTGGCCGCGTCCTTGGCCGACGTGATCGACTCGTCGAGGCAGATCGGCGTGCGGACGCGCTGGGCGAGCAGCGCGTGCCCGCGGATGTCGTCCTCCTCCAACGGCTGTTCCATCAGCAGCAGGTCGAACTCGTCGAGGCGGCGCAGGTGTTCGGCGTCGGCCAGGGTGTACGCGGTGTTCGCGTCGACCTGCAGCAGGACGTCACCGAACCGTTCGCGCACGGCCCGCACGGGTTCGACGTCCCAGCCCGGCTCGATCTTGAGCTTGATCCGCGCGTAGCCCTCGGCCAGGTAACCCTCGACGTCGCTGATCAGCTCGGGGATCGAGTTCTTGATCCCGACCGAGACCCCGGCCGGCACCCGGTCCGCGGTGGCGCCGAGGAACGTGCCGATCGGCATGCCGTACGACCGCAGCTCCGCGTCCAGGATCGCGGTCTCCAGCGCGGCCTTCGCGAGCTCGTGCCCCTTGATCGCGTGCGTCCGCGGCTGCACCTCGGCGGCCGTGACCTCGGGCGTCACCCGCGGCACGAGGTGCTGGTCCAGCACGAGTTCCGCGGCACCGACGAACTCCGAGCAGTACAGCGGTGCCGGGTCGGCCGCGAACTCCGACCAGCCCTCGGCCGAGTCGGTGACCACCCGCAGCAGGAACGTGTCCTTGGTCGTCATCGTCCCGAACGACGTGCGGAACGGCGACACCAGCGGAATCGCGACGTGCAGCAGCTCAACCCGTTCGATCTTCACCGGCGCTCCAACTCGTACCAGCCCTCGCGCGACATCGACGTCGCCGCGCAACCCCGTTCGAAGGCGTCGACGAACACGCCTCGCACCGCCTGCCGCCACTGCTTCGCGAGCTCGGCGGACTCCTTGCGCACCCGCACGATGTCGCGCGGCACCCGGCACCAGATCCGCTCGCCGTCCGTGCGCGCCAACGGTTCCCCGTCCGGCGCCGTCGAGATGACCTCACCGGCGGGCACCGATTCGCGTGCCTCACGCGTGCCCGTGAGGTCCCACTGAACGGTGAGCCGATCGCTCTCGTCGCCGTCGTTCACGCCGTCACGCATCGGCCCGTAGAAGTCCACCGTGTACTCGGTGGCCACCGCACCGAGCTTGACCAGGTTGAACCGGGCGTTGCGCGACACCAGCGGGTCGTAGGTCCACCGCATCGACCTGGCGCCGAGCCCGACCGCCCAGTCCTTCTGCGCGAGCTTCAACGGGTACCCGACACCGGGACGCGCCGCCGCGATCATCGAGTACACCGACCCGTCCGGGCAGAAGAGCCCCGTCGTGGCACCGACCAGCTCGTCGCCGTCGAACGCCCCGATGGTCGCGCCGCCCGCGTGCCGCAGGCAGTGCAGCGTCTCCGTGGACAGCACGTCCTCGGTCGTCTCCCAGACCTCGGCGTAGTAGGCGGCGACACGGGCGATCCCGGGAACGTCACTGATCACTCGGAACCGCAAGGCGTGCCTTCCTGATGCTGTAACCGAAGTAGATGCCGAACCCGAGCACCATCCAGACGATGAACGCGATCCACGACGGCAGCCCGAGGCTGAACATCATGTAGATGCAGAACGCCAGCCCCAGCAGCGGCGTGACCGGCGAGAACGGCACCCGGAAGCTGCGCTGCCGGTCCGGTTCGGTGCGGCGCAGGATGATCACCGCGATGTTGACGAGACCGAACGCGAACAGCGTCCCGATGCTGGTCACGTCGGCCAGCGAGCCCAACGACACGAACGCGGCGAGGACCGCGATGAAGGAGCCGACGACCACCGTGTTCACGAACGGCACGCCGGTCCTCGGGCTGAGCTTCGCGAACACCGACGGCACCAGTCCGTCGCGGGACATCGCGTACAGGATGCGCGTCTGTCCGTAGAGGACGGTCAGCACCACGGAGGCCGTCGCCACCACCGCACCGATCGACAGCAGGATCGGCCAGATGTCACCGCTCACGTTCTCGGTCAGCACCCGGCTCAGCGCGGCCTCCGAGCCCTCGAACGACGGCCACGGCATCGCGCCGACCGCGGCCAGCGCGACCGCGCAGTACAGGGCCGTGATGACGACCAGCGACAGGATGATCGCGCGCGGCAGGTCGCGCTGCGGGTTCTTGGCCTCCTCACCGGCCGTCGACGCGGCGTCGAACCCGATGTAGGAGAAGAACAACGTGGCCGCACCGGCGCTCATCCCGGCCAGCCCCAACGGGAACAGCGGCTGCAGGTTGCCCGCCTTGAACGCGGTGAACGCGACCGCGCAGAACATCAGCAGCGAGCCGACCTTCACCCACACCAGGATCGTGTTCGTGCGCGCACTGCCCTTGGAACCACCGAGCAGCACCAGCATCGAGAGCACCACGACCAGCACGGCCGGGATGTTGACGATCCCGCCCGCACTCGGCGGCTGGCTCAGCACGTCCGGAATCCTGAGCCCTGTCACCAGGTGCAGCAGCTCGTTGATGTACTGCCCCCACCCGACGGCGACCGCCGCCACCGAAACCCCGTACTCCAGCACGAGACACCAGCCGCACACCCACGCGACGATCTCGCCGAGCGTGGCATAAGCGTAGGAGTACGACGAGCCGGACGCGGGGATCAGGCCCGCGAGCTCGGCGTACGACAGCGCGGAGAACAACGCGGTGATGCCGGCGAGCACGAACGACACGACGACGGCGGGACCGGCCTTCGGCACCGCCTGCCCCAGCACGACGAAGATGCCGGTGCCCAGCGTGGCACCGATGCTGATCATCGTGAGATGCCCGACACCCATGGTGCGCTTCATCTCGCTGCCGGGGTGGGTCAGCTGGTCGATCGGCTTGCGCCGCAACACCCGCGCCCCGACGCGCTGTTCGTTGCTCATCAGGACAACCTAACCGGTGAGTCAGTTATCGGCGGCCACCAACCGGGCGGAACGTGCGGCGATATGTGTCCGGCGGCACACCGACCGTTCGGTGGAAGTGCCGGCGCAACGTCGTGGCGGTGCCCATGCCGGACGCCTCGGCGATCTGGTCCACGCTGCCGTCAGTCATCTCCAGCAATTCCTGGGCGCGCCGGATCCGCTGGACGTGCAGCCACTGCAACGGTGTGGTGCCCGTCACCGCCTTGAAGAGCCGGGCGAGATGCCGTGAGCTCATGTTCGCCTGACGCGCCAGGTCCTCGACCGTCAACGCCTGGTCGAGCCGCTTGCCGACCCAGTCGAACAGCTCGGTCAGCGGATGCCCTTCCTCGGACGGCACCGGCGCGAGCACGAACTGCGCCTGCCCGCCGTCCCGATGCGGCGGCACGACGAGCCGGCGCGCCGCGGTGTTGGCCGTCGCCGCGCCGCGGTCGCCGCGGATCAGGTGCAGACTCAGGTCGATCGCCGCCGCCTTGCCCGCACTGGTCAGCACCTGACCGTTGTCGACGTACAGCACGTCCGGGTCGACCTCGACCCGCGGATACCGCTCGGCCAGCACGTCGGTGTGCGCCCAGTGCGTCGTCGCCCTGAGCCCGTCGAGCACCCCCGCCTCCGCCAGCACGAACGCCCCGGTGCACAGCGACACGATCCGCGCACCCTTCTCATGAGCTGCCCGGACCGCTTGGACGAGCTCCAAGTCAATCGGCTCGTCGACGTCCGCGATGGCCGGAACGATCACCGTGTCAGCCCGTTCGAGCCGGTCAAGGGCCAAATCGGGCTCCATCGTGAACCGCCCGACGCGCACCGACCCGGCACCGCAGATCTTGACCTCGTAATCCAACTGCGGAGCAGTGAAGATCTCGTACGTGGCAGCCAGCTCGAAGTGAAGCATCCCCTCCGCCACAGCAAACGCAAGCATGTCCGAAACTGTACGCATCACGTCATTCCAGACACTAGTGCACTCTCAGCCCCACGACTTCAATGCTCCCCATGGGACACAAGATCGCGGTATACGGCGCCTCCGGCACAACCGGCCGCTTCGTCGTGGCAGAACTGCAAAAACGCGGCTTCGAACCCCAACCGTTCGGCCGAGCCCAGGCAACGCCCGACACCCCCACCGCCCTGGACCGAGCTCTCACCGGCGCGGCCGCAGTGATCAACACGGCGGGCCCGTTCGCCGTGACAGCCGCCCCGCTCATCTCCGCAGCCGAACGCGCGGGCATCCCGTACGTGGACGTGGCCGCCGAAATCGAGGCCAACGCCGACACCCTCGCCCGCAACACCACGATCCCGGTAGTGCCCGCAATGGCGTTCTTCGGCGGCCTGGCCGACCTGCTGGTCACCGCAACCATGGCCGACTGGCCCACCGCCGATTCAGCCCACATCGCCTACGGCCTCAGCAACTGGCAACCCACCCCAGGCACGCTGAGCGCCGGCGCCGTCTCCCACGCCCGCCGAAACGGCCAACGCGTCCGCTTCCACAACGGCGAACTGCAGTACCACTCCGACCCACCGCAGACCCTGCAATGGGAGTTCCCGAGCGGCCCCCGCGAGGTGATCGCCGAGTTCTCAATGGCCGACATCGTCACAATCCCCAGCCACCTGCACATCCCATCGGTGACCTCCTACATGTCCACCGCAGCAGCCAACGGCCTGAGCAAGGCAGCCAAGCGACAGGAGCCAGAAACCTTCGAGGTGGACGTCCGCGTCCGCCGAGGCAACGAGGAACGCCGCACAACCGCCACCGGCCGCGACATCTACGCAGTAAGCGCACCGCTGGCCGTCGAGGCGGTAGAACGCCTGCTCACCGGCCGCTACAACATCACCGGCACAGCCTCAGCAGGCGCAATGTTCAACGCCGCCGGCTTCCTAGCCGAGCTGGCAACCCAGGGGCGAAGCCCCGAAGGGGGGTCCGGGGCACAGCCCCGGCTGGGGGTCTGGGGGCTTGGCCCCCAGACAACACCCGGAACGAGCTAGGCGAGCGCTCTCCGCGAGCACACCTCGCCCACGAGTGGAGGTGCCGGGAATCGAACCCGGGTCCTGTGGCGGCTCATCAGGGCTTCTCCGTGCGCAGTTCGCTTCGCCTCTGCTTGACCCCACCAGTCACGCGAACGAGCTGGTGTGACGGGCCCAGTCGCTGTGAGTTTCCCGAACAGTCCCCGCGACCGGGACTGCTGGTAAGCCCTCTAGCTGATGCCGGACTCTAGGCCGAAGGCACTCCTAGGCCGACAGTGTCGCTACTCGCCTCAGGCGGCGAGAGCGTACACGCGCTTGTCGTTAGACGTGGCGCTTATTGGTTTGCGATGACGCTTGCGGTGGTCTCTCGCCTGCACCGGCACGCTTCCCCTGAATCAACGTCCACAGTCGAAACCGTTCACCCCCTTGTAGTGGTACGCATAGCATAACGACCGGGGCCAACCAGTTCTTCCCGAGGCAGGTAGGGCTGTCCCCACCAAGGACCGCCTGGCTAGCCTGATGGTCCCTGACCAGCGGGAACGACACCATGGACGGCATGAGGAAACCGAACGCGCTCGCAGCCGGGTTCTACCTGTTGACCAACCTGGTGACCGGCATCTTCTGGTTCACCCTCTCCGTGGTGCTGATCGTGGTCGGGTTCGCGACGTCGGTTCTGTGGGTCGGTCTGCCGATCCTGTGGCTCGCGATGAACGTGGTGCGCGGCGGCGCGACGATGGAGCGGGCGTGGGTCGGGGCGGCGTTGCGCACGGACGTCCCCAGGCCGTACCGGGAGAAGCCGACGGGCACGCTCTGGCAGCGGTGGAAGCACCAGTTCACCGATCCTGCGACCTGGCGCGACTTCGGTTATCTGGCGCTCCTGCTGCCGGTGGGCGCTCTGGAGTTCGCCGCGGTGGTCGCGATGATCGCGATCGTGGGCGCGTTCGTCGTGGTGCCGCTCTGGATCGGTGAGGCGCCGTTCGCGATCGTCGTCGGTGAGTTCTGGACCATCGACTCGTTCTTCTCCGCTTTGCCGTTGACGGCCATCGGGCTGGCTTTGATCCCGTTCGCGCTGATGGGTGTCAGGGCGCTGGGCTCGTTGCACGGCAGGATGGCGCGCAACATGCTCGGACCCACGCGGGCCCACGAACTGGCGATCGAGGCGGAACGGCTGCAGTCCAGCCGGGCGCGGGGTGTGGAGGCGGCCGAGGCGGAGCGCCGGCGCATCGAACGCGACCTGCACGACGGCGCGCAGCAACGACTTGTCGCGGTGGCGATGGGCCTGGGCCGGGCCAAGTCCAAAATGGACACGGATCCGGAGGGTGCGGCCGCGCTCATCGCCGAGGCGCACGCGGACGCGAAGCTCGCCATCAAGGAGCTGCGCGACCTGGCCCGCGGCATCTACCCGTCCGTGCTGGGTGACCGAGGCCTCGACGCGGCTCTCTCCGCGCTGGCCGCGCGCGTCCCGATCGAGGTCGACCTCCAGGTGGACGTCGACCCGCGCCCACCGACAGCGGTCGAGAGCGCCGCGTACTTCACCGTCGGCGAGGCGCTCACGAACATCACCAAGCACTCGAACGCCACCAGGGCGACCGTGAAGGTCAACCGGGTCGAGGAGGGTGTGCTGGTGGAGGTCACCGACAACGGTCAGGGCGGCGCGGAGCTGAAGCCGGGCGGCGGGCTCGCCGGGCTGGCCGACCGCGCTGCCACGATCGACGGTGTGGTTGTCGTCTTCAGCCCCGTTGGCGGGCCGACCGTGATTCGAGCGGAGTTGCCGTGCGCGTGGTGATCGCCGAGGACTCGGTGCTGCTCAGGGAGGGCGTGCAGCGGCTGCTCGCCGACGAGGGCATCGACACCGTTGCCGCCGTGGAGAACGGCGACGACCTGCTCGACGCCGTGACCGAGCACCAGCCGGACCTGTGCGTGGTGGACGTGCGGATGCCTCCGACGTTCACCGACGAGGGCCTGCGCGCCGCCATCGAGGCCCGCCGCCGGCATCCGGGACTGCCGGTGCTGGTGCTCTCGCAGTACGTCGAGGAGCGCTACGCCGTGGAACTCCTCGCGGGCGGTGCGAGCGGCGTCGGCTACCTGCTCAAGGAGCGGGTAGCGGACGTGAAGGAGTTCGTCGACGCGGTGCGACGGGTCGCCGACGGCGGCACCAGCATCGACCACGAGGTGATCACGCAGCTCATGGTGCGCAGCAAGAAGAGCCCGGTCGACTCGTTGACGCCGCGCGAACGCGAGGTGCTGGGGCTGATGGCACAGGGACTGTCCAACACCGCCATCGCCGCCACTCTCGTGGTGTCCGACGGCGCCGTGGAGAAGCACGTCGGCAACATCTTCGCCAAGCTCGGCCTGGAGCCGTCGAACTCCGAGCACCGCCGTGTGCGGGCGGTGCTCGCCTACCTCGACAGCTGAAGCAGGGTCAGTAACGGCCCTTCAGCGCCCGTCCGTGCGCCCGCGCGATCTCCCGGTTGGCGTCCCGCTTGGCGATGTCCTGACGCTTGTCGTAGGCCTTCTTGCCCTTGGCGAGGGCGATCTCGACCTTGACGTAGCCGTCCTTGAAGTACATCTGCAGCGGGATGAGCGACAGACCGGACTCCTTGGTCTTGCCGATCAGCCGCTCGATCTCGTGCTTGTGCAGCAGCAGCTTGCGCTTGCGCCGGACGTCGTGGTTCGTCCACGTCCCCGCGACGTACTCCGGGATGTGCAGCGCGTGCAACCAGATCTCGCCGTCGTCGACCTGGGCGAAGGCGTCCACGAGGGACGCCCGTCCCATGCGCAGGCTCTTCACCTCGGTGCCGACGAGCTGAATGCCCGCCTCATAGGTGTCCAGAATGGTCCAGTCGTGCCGAGCCTTGCGGTTCGACGCGATGGCCTTCTGCCCGCGTTCCTTGACCATGACGACAACTCTACGTGGTCAGCACAACCGTTAAAGCCGCACGTAGAGACGCAGTGTCACGTAGCCCGTCGTGGCCGAGATGACGATCGCGACGAGGAACAGCCACGGTGACACGATCAGGATGTCCAGGTACCCGATCGGCGGGATGATGCCCGACTCGGTGAGGTTCCTGGTGATCCGGTCGAGGAAGAAGGCCTTGAACAGCACCAGGCCGGCGACCGCGGAGACCGCGCCGATGATGCCCGCGACGACCGCCTCGATGAGGAACGGCAGCTGCGTGTACCACCGGGTCGCACCGACCAGGCGCATGATGCCGACCTCGACCCGGCGGGTGAACGCCGACACCTGGATGGTGTTCGAGATCAGCAGCAACGCGGCGAACGCCTGGATGAGCGCGAGGATCAGGGCGACGTCGCGCAGGCCGTTGAGGCCCTCGAAGAACCGCTCGAGGAACTTGCCCTGGTCGTCGACGCCCTTGACGCCCGGCTTGCCCTCGAAGGCCTTCTTGATGACGTCGGTGCGGTCCGGGTCCGTCAGCTTGATGCGGAACGTCGCCGGGATGGCCTCGGGACGCGCGAGCTTGAGCAGCTCGGGCTGCGCCTCGAAGATCCGCTTGAAGCGCTCGAAGCCCTCGTCGCGGTTCTGGTACACGACCGACTCGACGCCGGAGGTCGCCTCGAGGTTGGAGCGCAGGCCAGCACACGGCTGCTGGGTGCAGTCCTTGTCGTTGGCGCTGACGTCGTTGGTCAGCAGCACGGAGACCTCGAGCTTGCCCGCGTAGTTGGCCTGCATCTTGTCGACCATGCGGACGACGAGCAGGCCACCGCCGAGCAGCCCGAGCGAGATGGCGGTCGTGAGGATCATCGCGATCGTCATCGTGACGTTCCGGCGAAGTCCGGTGACGACCTCGCTGAACACGAAGCTGGTACGCATCGGGGGCGGGGTTCCTTGGGGGTCGGGGGTTAGGAGTGTTTAACGGCCGACGCCGTAAACACCGCGCGCGTCATCACGAACGACCTTGCCGTACGCCAGCTCCACCACACGACGGCGCATCGAGTCGACGATGCCGTGGTCGTGGGTGGCCATGATGACCGTCGTGCCGGTGCGGTTGATCCGCTCCAGCAGCAACATGATGTCCTGGCTCGTGTCGGGGTCCAGGTTTCCGGTCGGCTCGTCGGCGATCAGCACCAGCGGCCTGTTCACGAACGCACGGGCGATCGCGACGCGCTGCTGCTCACCACCGGACAGCTCGGTCGGGAACCGGTCCTCCTTGCCGTCGAGGCCCACCAGCTGCAGCACCTCCGGCACCACCTTGACGATGGTGTTGCGAGGCTTGCCGATGACCTCCAGCGCGAAGGCCACGTTCTCGGCGACCGTCTTCGTCGGCAGCAGGCGGAAGTCCTGGAACACGCAGCCGATGGACTGACGCAGGCGGGGGACCCTGCGCCGCGACATCTTGGCGACGTCGAAGTTGGACACGTAGACGCGTCCCCGAGTCGGCACCTCTTCGCGCAGCAGCAAGCGCAAGAACGTCGACTTACCGGACCCGGAGGGCCCGATCAGGAACACGAACTCACCCTTGTCCACCTCGACGGACACGTCGTCGAGCGCGGGACGCGTGGAGGTCTTGTAGACCTTGGAAACGTGTTCGAGGCGAATCACGAGGCGCGAGTCTACCCATGGGTCGGGTAAAGCCCCCGTTCCGGTTAACTTCCAGCACCGGAAGGGCGGTCCGAACCATCCACACGGCGTGGTCGGACCGGCACATCCGGTTGACGAAAAGCGCACGTTCGGGCCACCGTGCGGCCGAACGTGCGCTTCACCTCAGATCAAATCCGGGACCCGGGATGTACCCGGGGGACACGCGGCACGAGGAATCGCCGGCACGCCTCTCCCCGAGCCCAGCCGACTACGCCTGCTGGGTCTGCTTGCGCCACCGGATGCCGGCCTCGAGGAAGTCGTCGATCTCCCCGTCCAGCACCGCGGACGGGTTGCCGACCTCGTGTTCGGTCCGCAGGTCCTTGACCATCTGGTACGGGTGCAGCACGTAGGAGCGCATCTGGTTGCCCCAGCTGGACCCGGAGTCCTTCAGCGCGTCCAGTTTCGCCTGCTCCTCCTGCCGGCGGCGCTCGAGCAGCTTGGCCTGCAGGACGGCCATGGCGGTCGCCTTGTTCTGCAGCTGCGAACGCTCGTTCTGGCAGGACACCACGATGCCGGTCGGGATGTGCGTGAGGCGCACTGCCGAGTCGGTCGTGTTGACGCCCTGGCCACCGGGGCCGGACGAGCGGTAGACGTCGACGCGCAGGTCCTTCTCGTCGATCTCGACGTGGTCGGTCTGCTCGACGACGGGCACGACCTCGACGCCGGCGAACGACGTCTGGCGGCGGCCCTGGTTGTCGAACGGCGAGATGCGCACGAGGCGGTGCGTGCCCTGCTCGACGCTCAGCGTGCCGTAGGCGTACGGGGCGGTGACGCGGAACGTCGCGGACTTGATGCCCGCCTCTTCCGCGTAGGACGTGTCGAACACGTCGACGCCGTAGCCGTGGCGCTCGGCCCAGCGCGAGTACATGCGCAGCAGCATCTCGGCGAAGTCCGCGGCGTCGACGCCACCGGCCTCGGCACGGATGGTGACCAGCGCGTTGCGCTCGTCGTACTCGCCGGACAGCAGCGTGCGGACCTCCAGCGACGCGATCTCCTCGCGCAGCTTGGCGCGGTCGTTGTCGGCGTCGGCCCGGGCGTCGGCGTCCTCGGCCTCCTCCGCGAGCTCGTAGAGCAGCGGGAGGTCGTCGAGGCGTTCACGCAGACCGGTGACACGGCGCAGCTCGCCCTGCTTGTGCGACAGCTGGCTGGTGACCTTCTGCGCCTTCTCCTGGTCGTCCCAGAGGTCCGGGCGCGCGGCCTGCTCCTCCAAGTCCGCGACCTGGGCGCGCAGGCCATCGAGGTCCATCACCGCCTCGATGCTGGAAAGGGTGGCGGAGAGGTCCTTGATGTCTGCTTCGACGTCCGGGTTCACGGCAAAAGATTACGCCAGCACCGGTCGTCGGTCGCGACCGGTGCTTCGCTGGCGCCCTCTTCTGCGCGCTTTACGCGGTCGGGATCGCGTCGAGCAGCTTGAGAACGGCCTTCGCGTGAGCGAGACCGAACTCGGCCACCGCCTTGGCGTAGGGGTCCTCCGCAGTCTTGGCCGCAGTCTTCGCGCTCTCCTGCTCCTGACCGTACGTCGAGCGCGCGGTCGTGATCAGGGCCTCGCGCTGCTTCGCGGTCAGCGAGCCGGCGTGCACCAGGCGCAGGATGAGCGGGCTGCGCAGGTGGTCCGGGCCGGGCTCGGACAGCAGCCAGTTCTTGAAGGCCTTCTTGCCCGCCGCGGTGAGCACGTACTGCTGGCTGGACCGCGGTCCTTGCTTGCCGAGACGCAGCAGGCCCTGGTCGGCCAGCGCGGGCAGCTCGCGGTACACCTGGCTGCGGGTGACGCTGAAGAACGCGCCGAAGCGGTCTCCTGCCTCCGCAACCAACTGGCCACCGGTCTTGGGTCCGTCGTGCAGCAGCCCGAGCAGGGCGGCTGCGGTCGCATTCAGGTCTGACACAACGACAACGTTCCCACGTCTGGGGGAAGCTGTCCACAATGGTCAGCCGTTCTGTCCACAGTGGCTGATCACCGGGCTAGTCTGATGGGCCATGCGGAGCAACGAAAAGTCTCGCTGAGTAAGCGGCAGTTTCCGCGCCTCACGCGTTTGGCCGCTTGACCGTCCGTGTCCATCCCGGATGGAAAAACCCTTCCGCAGAAACGAAAGTCCCTCGATCTCACTCGATCGGCGGTACGGCTCTCACGGGCCGGAGCCACCCGAATGGACGGACGTGAGCCTTCGTCGCACGACCTGGTGATGTCCGCGCGGACCTCTTTCCCGCGCCTGCACAACCGGGAAAATGATCATTGCCCAGGCAGGCGGACGACACCCACGGAGGTCGGGGACGATGAACATCAAGTGGCTGGATCACAAGAAGGTGGCGGCGCACACGGTGGCGTGGATGACCGGAGGCATCCCGGAGCAGGCCGGCAAGGACGAGTGCATGGTGTGCGGCAAGCAGATCCGCAAGCACCGCACGGTCAACGGCGAGGGCCGGATCTGCTCCAGCATGCTGTGCGCCCAGTACTGGGCGGAGAACATGACCTGAACCACACCGGCCCCAGAGGGGCATGTCACGGTGACCTTGAATGAACAGAAGGCCGGAACCTGATGGTTCCGGCCTTCTGACAAGTAGCGGGGACAGGATTTGAACCTGCGACCTCTGGGTTATGAGCCCAGCGAGCTACCGAGCTGCTCCACCCCGCGCCGCTTAGAACTTGTCTTGCTGTTGTAGGTAGAACTATACACCCCGCCAAAACCCAGTTTTCACCACCCCCTCCGAACCCTCGCCAACCACCATCCTCGCAGGTCACCGCACGAGCTGGATGCTGCCGAAGCCGAAGGCGAGGCAGCCGGGGGTCCGGGGGCTTGCCCCCGGGGTGGGGTTTGGGGACTCCGCCCCCAATGTGAAATGCGAAAAAGCCCTGTCTGCGTTCTCCGCAGACAGGGCTCTCCCACTTTGTAGCGGGGACAGGATTTGAACCTGCGACCTCTGGGTTATGAGCCCAGCGAGCTACCGAGCTGCTCCACCCCGCGTCGGTATGAATAGAACCTTACGCGGGGGGAGCAGCTGAATGCAAATCGGCCGGTCAGCCCGACGGAGTGGGGCTGGGAGCCACCGACGACTGGCCCGTCGTCGGCGGCGAGGCGGCCCCGGTGTTGTACTGCTTGAACCGCTTCGTCGCGTCGTCCAGGCGCTGGTACGCCTGGCCGAGCGCGGCGAAGTCACCGCTCGACTGCGCCTTCTTGATGTCGGACAGCGCCGAGTCGATGTCGTTGACCGCCTTCTGCAGGTCGGGGCTCAGCGTCCCGTTGGTCGGCGGTGTCGTCGACGGCGGCGTGGAGGTCTGGCCGTTGCCGTTGTTGTTGCCGTTCTGCGGCGGCACGACCGCCCCGGTGCCGCTCAGCACCTGTTCCAGCGCCTCGCCCAGCGTCGACGCGTAGCCGACCCGGTCGCCGTACCAGACGAGGACCTTGGACAGCTGCGGGTACGAGGTGTTGTTGGACGCGCGCTCGATGTAGACGGGTTCGACGTAGAGCAGCGCGCCACCCACCGGGAGGGTGAGCAGGTTGCCGTAGACGACGGTCGTCTTCTGCTGCGCCAGCAGGTTGAGCTCGCGGCTGACGTTGTCCGACGTGAGGAACTGCGTCTGGATCTGCTGCGGGCCCTTGGCGTCGGTGTTGAGCTGGAGCACGCTGATCTTGCCGTAGTTGTCCGGGTCGGATCCCACTGACACGTAGGCCGCCATGAACTCCCGGTTCTCGCGGACGAGCGGGCTGGTCAGCTGGAAGCGGACCTTGCTCGGCTCGCTCGGGTCACCGGCGAGGACGTAGAACGGCGGCTGGGCGTCCCTGCGCTTGCTCGCCGCGTCCTGCTGGGCCTGCGCCGTGGTCACGTTGTCGATCGTCGGGTCCTGCGGCGCCGCCCAGTAGGAGACACCCGAGTAGAAGTCCGACGGGGACTGCACGTGGTACTTGGACAGGATCTGCCGCTGCACCTTGAACAGGTCCTCCGGGTAGCGGAAGTGCCGGCGCAGCTCCTCGGAGACCTCGCCGGCCGACTTGACCGTGCCCGGGAAGACGCCCATCCACGCCTTGAGGACCGGGTCCTTCTCGTCGATCGCGTACAGGCTCACCGTGCCGTCGTAGGCGTCCACAGTGGCCTTGACCGAGTTGCGGATGTAGTTGATGGGCTTGTTGGCCTGCCCGGCGACCACGCCGTCCGCGGTGAGCGAGTCGTTCGTGGCGTCGCTGAGCTGGGTGCGCTGCGCGTACGGGTAGTTGTCGAGCGTGGTGTAACCGTCGACGATCCACGTGATGCGGCCGTTGACGACGGCCGGGTACGGGTCGCTGTCCACGGTCAGCCACGGCGCCACGGCCTGCACGCGGTCGCGCGGCGTGCGCTTGAACAGGATCTTCGAGTCGTCCGCGATCGACTGGTTGAACAGGATGTTCCGCTCGCCGTAGTAGGCGGCGAACGCCAGCTTGTTGAACAGGTTGCCGATCGGGACGCCACCGGCACCGGTGTACGTGTAGGACTTCGAGTCCGTGTCGTACTCCGCCGCCGAGCCCTGCGGCCTGCCGCCGACGATCGAGTAGTCGTTCACGCCGAACAGCTCGCCGTAGTACGTGCGCGGCTGGTCGACCCGGATGCCGTTCTCGGCGTTGCGGATCGTGCCGTCCGGCGCGACCTCACCGGTCTTGAAGTCCGGGTAACCGCCGTTGGTCTGGTCGGCGTCGGCGTTCACCTTGTTCGCCTCGGCGTAGACGAAGCCGTTGCCGTGCGTGTAGATGAGGTGCTGGTTGATCCAGTCGCGCTGCCCCTGCGGCAGGCTGTCGAGCTTGAGCTCGCGAACCGCGACGATGTAGTCGCGCAGTTTGTCGTCCACTTTGTACCGGTCGACGTCGAGCTTGGTCGGGAACCCGTAGAACGGGCGCAGCTGCGTGAACTGCGTGAAGGTCCGCGACAGCACGGCCGGGTCGAGCAGCCGGATGTTGCCCAGCGTCGCCGCGTCGTTGGTCTTGATCTGGTCGTTGGTGACGGTCTGCTTGCCCTCGTACGGCTTCGTCGAGACCTTGTCGTCGGTCAGCCCGAACGACTGCCTCGTCGCCGCGAGGTTGCGCTTGATCGACTCAGCTTCCTTCTGGATGGCGTTCGGCTTGACCGAGAACTGCTCCAGCACCGCGGGCCACGCGGCGCCGACGAGCACGCTCGACAGCACCAGCAGGACGGTCGCGATGGCGGGCAGCTGCACGTTGCGCATGAACGCCCCGGCGAAGAACGCGACCGCGCAGAACACCGCGATGCACAGCAGGATCAGCTTGGCCGGCAGCACCGCGTTGAGGTCGGTGTAGCTGGCGCCGACGAACTTCTCGTTCTCGTGCAACAGCAACTCGTACCGGTCGAAGAAGTACGCGACCGCCTTCAGCAGCACGAACGTGCCGGCGACCAGAACGAGGTGCAGCCGAGCCGGGCCGGAGAGCTGACCACCGCGACCGGCCAGCCGGATGCCGCCGAACAGGTAGTGCGCGATCACCGAGCCGATGAACGACACCGCGGTCGTGATGAACAGCCACGACAGCAGCCACTCGTAGAACGGCAGCTCGAACGCGTAGAAGCCGATGTCGTGCCCGAACTGCGGGTCCGTGACGCCGAACGGCTGGGCGTTGAGGAAGAGCTGGACCTGCTGCCAGTCCGCCTGCGCCGACGCACCCGCGATCAGACCGATGAACACCGGGATGCCGATGGCGAACAACCGCATCCGACGCATCACGACGGTGCGGTAGCGGGCAACCGGGTCATCGGGCCCGGACACCGGCACGAACACCGGCCGCGACCGGTACGCGAGGTACAGGTTGAGGGCGACGACGCCGCCGACCACGACCCCTGCGGCCAGGAACAGCCCCAGCCTGGTGAGCAGCACTGTGCTGTAGACGTTGCGGAAATTCACCTCGCCGAACCACAGCCAGTTCACGTAGGTGTCGAGCAACCGCGATCCCGTGATGAGACCGAACAGCAGCACAACACCTACGATGAGCAGGATTCGGCTGCGTCGGGACAGTTTCGGCAGTCCGACTGGAGGCCGTGTGGCCACGAGGCACGCTCCTGGATCGCGGAATTTCAATACGTACGTTTAGTCCAACTCTACGGACGACGCCCCGGGTTCCCGTGAAGCCGACGGTCTTACGATGACACGCGTGTCAGCGAGTGAAACGCCAGCGGTCATCCTCCCGACGGTCGCCCGCGAGGTAGAGGAGTTCGTAGCGGCAGGCGGCTGGGAGCAGCCCCCGCAACTCTTCGCCCTCGTGGCCACCTCAGACCTGATCGCCCAGCAACCGGAGCTGCGGGCCCAGCTGGACCCGGAGTCGTCCCCGCTGACGCCGATCGCCCAGGACGCGCTGGAAGGCGACCTGGGCGACGCGCTGGCCGGCATCGAGTGGCCCCCGGCCGTCACCGGCTGCGCGCTGGCCCAGGAGATCGTCGTCCTGCCCCCGGAGGCCGAGACCGAGCTGAGCCACGGCGACCTCGACGACGAGGCGGCCCGCAAGTTCGCCGCCGAACACCCCGCCCGCCGCGAGGCGCGCCTGGTGGCCGCGGTGCTGCGCGACGGCTCCGTCTCCTGCGTGCTGCGGCTGCGCGGAACGGTCGAGGTGCCGGAGGAGGTCGTCGAGCACCCCGAGCTCGCGCCCAACCTCACCGACGCCCTGCTCGCCACGCTGCGGCCCTAGTCGTCACGCCTCCAGGCTGGCACAACCCCGGCACCTGATCACGCCGGGGTTGTGCTCTCCCGTGTTCGCGGTCAGCGGACTCCCGTCGGCCGGCGTCACGCCGGGCTCGCGCTCGGACGGCTCCGGCACTCTCAGCCGATCTTGTCGGACCCCCTGAGTACGTTGAGATGTAGGGGTTCCCAGGCCTGGGGTACGCCTGCGAAAGCGCGCGCTCGTGTCCATGACAGGCCATCGGTCCGTCAGTCGGCCTCGTGCCGCTGACAGGCTTAGCGCTGACGACCGTCGCTTGAAGAGGCAGAACAGCGGTCCGTGGCGGTCGGCGAGCACGCGCCCTCGACCGGCCCATCCGCCGCAGGTCCGACTTCGTGGCCTTGACCGGGGACGGTGCGACGACAGTCGCGTTCGACCACGCCGAACCGTCCTTCAAGCCGCAGCGGACCTGGATCGGCATCGTGATCGCGCTCGTCGACATCAACCTCTTCATGCTGCAGCCGCCGGAAGAACCACCCCGACCGCGGGGGCGACTTCGGCTCGCGCTGCGAGATGCGCCAATTCGCCACCTGGACGGCCGGCCTCCAGCCGTCCAGACCGCGAGCTGATCAGCAGCTGGGCGTGTCCTTGCCGGCGTTGAGCGCCTCCAGCGACGACACCGCGTCCTTGAGGTTCTCGACCTTGATCAGCTTGAGCCCTTCCGGGGCCTGCTGCTTGGCGTCCTGGCAGTTCGCCGCCGGCACCAGGAACGTCGTCGCGCCCGCTTCCTTGGCGGCGACCATCTTGAACGCGATGCCGCCGATCGGCTTGACCGTGCCGTCGCCGGTGATCTCGCCGGTGCCCGCGATGGCCTTGCCGCCGTTGAGCTCTCCGGGTGTCAGCTTGTCGACGATCGCCAGCGCGAAGATCAGGCCGGCGGACGGGCCGCCCACGTCGGAAAGGCTGATCTTGATCTTGAACGGCACGTCGGCGCGGTCGACCGGCGAGATGCCGATGAAGCCCGCCGGGCGGCCGTCGTCGCGGGTGCCGAGGGTGATCTGGGTCGACTTCGAGGTGCCGTCCTTCTCGAAGGCCACCTCGATGCGGTCACCCGGCTTGGTGTTCTCCAGTGCGGCGCTCACGTCGGCCGAGCTCTGCACCTGCTTGCCGTTGACCGAGATGATGCGGGCGCCGAGCGGGATCACGTTCTCCGCGGGACTGCCCTTGGTCACCTGGTTCGCGATCACCTTGCCCGGATAGCCGAGGTAGTGCAGCGCGGCGACCTCCGCGGAGGTCTGGGACTCGCTGAACGCGAGCTCGTTGTTCTTCTGCACCTCCTCCTCGGACTCGCCGGGCTTGAAGAACTCCTCGCGCGGCGCGAGGGCGTAGCGGCCGGACAGCCACAGGCCGAGTGCGCCGAAGAGCGACACGTCGTCGGTGAGCGAGACCGTTGTCATGCGCAGGGTTCCGCCGGTGGGGAACGTGTTCTGGCCGTCCACCGAGACCACGTCGGTGTCCTTGACCTTGCCGAGCACGTCGTAGGTCGGGCCGGGCCCCAGCGCGACGTACGGGACTCTGGCGAAACCGCCGAGCAGTCCGAGTGCCGCCACCACTAGGAAGCTGATGATCAGCGTCCACGTCCGGCGGGTCAGTCCGCGCTCCCTCGGCGGGGGCGCGGGCAGGGGTGCGGTCGTGACGGTTTCACTCACGGCTGAACAGCGTACGACCATGTGGATCCGCGTACGGTAGAGGCATGAGTGACGTGCCGTTCGGGTTCAGCCCGCACGACCCCGACGACAAGAGCGGGAAGCCGGGAGACAACCCGTTCGACTTCAGCCAGCTGGGCAACATGCTGAGCCAGCTGGGCGCGATGCTGAGCAGCGCCGGGTCGTCCAGCGGACCGGTGAACTACGACCTCGCCAAGCAGATCGCGTTCCAGCAGCTGTCCTCGACGACGACCACGATCGGGTTCGCCGCCGACCAGTCGAGCGCGGTCACCGACGCCGTGCACCTGGCCGAGATGTGGCTCGACCCGGTCACCTCGCTGCCCGCCGGCACCCGCACCACGCAGGCCTGGACCGCGCGCGACTGGATCGAGCGCACCATCCCCACCTGGCAACGCCTGTGCGATCCGGTCGCGCAACGCATGTCCACCGCCTGGGTCGAGGCGATGCCCGCCGAGGCGAAGCAGGCGGCCGGTCCGCTGCTGTCGATGCTCGGCCAGATGGGTGGCATGGCCTTCGGGTCACAGCTGGGCAACGCTTTGGCGCAGCTCGGCGCCGAGGTCCTCACCTCGACCGACGTCGGCCTGCCGCTCGGCCCCGAGGGCACGGCGGCACTGCTGCCCGCGAACATCGAGAAGTTCACCGAGGGCCTGGAGCGCCCGGCCTCCGAGGTGATGGTGTTCCTCGCCGCCCGCGAGGCCGCCCACCAGCGACTCTTCACGCACGTGCCGTGGCTGCGGCAGCGCCTGCTCGACACCGTCGAGGAGTTCGCCAAGGGCATCAAGGTCGACACCTCCGCCCTGGAGCAGCTCGCGGGCCAGATCGACCCGTCGAACCCCGCCTCCATCGAGGAGGCCATGAGCTCCGGCCTGCTCGAACCGCAGACGACCCCGGAGCAGAAAGCCGCGCTGACCCGACTGGAGACCCTCCTGGCCCTGGTCGAGGGCTGGGTGGACGTCGTCGTCGACGCCGCCGTGGCCGACCGCCTGCCCGGGGCCCCCGCCCTGCGCGAGACGCTGCGCCGCCGCCGCGCCTCCGGTGGCCCGGCCGAGCAGACCTTCGCGACCCTGGTCGGCCTCGAACTGCGTCCCCGGCGCCTGCGGGCCGCCTCGGCGCTGTGGAAGCTCATCGGCGACCAGCACGGCGTCGAGGTGCGCGACAGCGTGTGGGACCACGCCGAGCTCATCCCGTCCGCCGAGGACCTGGACGACCCGCTGGAGTTCGCCGAGCGCCTCGCCAACACCCGCAAGGCGCTGGAGGACCCGATCGCCGAGCTCGAACGCACGATGCGCGCGGACGAGGGCAAACCCGAGGACGGCAAGCCCGACGAGAGCTGATCGATCTTCTGAACATCACGCCCGGCGAGAAACCTTCTCGCCGGGCGTGACACGTTCGGGGGTCCGGGGGCTTGCCCTGGGCGTGGGGCCTGGGGGCTCGGCCCCAGAAACACCTGAGCGAGGAGTGGCGAGCGCTCTACGCGAGCACACTTCCCCCGAGCAAGGCGCTCTCCACGAGCGCATCTCACCCCCGAGCGGGGGCTCTAGTCCTCTGACAGCCCTAAATCCGCGGCGGCCGAGATGCCCTCCAGGTAGCCCATGGCCCGCTCGGACTTCGGATAGCGGTGCACCCACTCCCAGAAATCCTTGCCGTGGCCTGGCACGAGCAGGTGCGCGAGCTCGTGCACCAGCACGTAGTCGAGCACCCACGGCGGCACCTCACGCAGACGCTCGGACACGCGGATCGTGCCCTCGGTCGGCGTGCAGGACGCCCAGCGCGTGCGCATGGGCGGCACCCAGCGCACGCTGACGGGGTCGGCGAGCGAGTCCAGGTACCGCGCCGACAGCTCGGCACAGCGCGCCATCAGCGCCTCGTCCGACGTTCGCGCAGGGGATCTCCTGCGCGTCTCGCTGCGCTGGAGGCGGCTCAACATCTCCGCCACCCAGTGCTTCTCTTCCCCCTTGGTCATCCGTGCCGGCAGCAGGACGACGACGGTGTCGCCCTCCCGGTACGCGCTGACCATGCGGCGGCGCCGGGGGCTCCGCCGCACCTCCACCCGCGGTTCGGCCATGCAGTCACCGTAAACGTCGGCACCGACAATTTTCGGCCCCCAACCGGCCGCACGCCCGCACCCGGCGGGTGAAGTTCCGCCGAACGGCGGCTGGACACGCGCGGAATCGACATGCGCGGAATCCCCGCCTCGCCCAGGTACCTTCGCGCCAAGGTCCCCGAGTGTGTCCGCACTCACAACTGCAAGGGAGGGGCTGTGGCCGAGAAGTACAACGGCTACTGCGTCAAGTGTCGGGAGAAGCGCGACTTCGACGGCAAGGTCGAGGAGACCAACGGCCGGCGCATGGCGAAGGGCACCTGCCCAGTCTGCGGCACGAAGATGACGCGGATCCTCGGCAAGGCCAAGGTTTGACGTTTCCGCTGGCAGGGGGCGTCGCCCCCTGCCAGTCTTTCCCATGTGGACATCAGACCTCGCGTACGTGCAGGACTCGCCGTGGTGCGCCGCGGCCCCGGCGTCGTGCAGGTCGGCACCGACCCCAAGCACGCCGTCGTGATCGACTCGCTGCCCGAGGCGCTCATCGACGAGCTGATCACCCTGGACGGCCGTCACACTGTCGCTGAACTGGGTGAAAGACTGAAGGAACGCGGCGAGGACCCCGACCAGCTGACCGACGTTCTCGTCTCGCTCGAACAGGCGGGCCTGCTCGACACCGGGTCCCCCGCGACGGGCGCGACGGCCGCCGTGCACGGCGCCGGACACCTTGCGCTTTCAATTACTTCGCTTCTAGCTGAATCAAGCGTGCGTCTGGCGCACCACGCGGATCTGACGGTCCTGGCGGCCACGCAGGTGCCCGATCCGACCCTCGTGAGCGCACTCATGGCGTCGCGGACGCCGCATCTGGCCGTGCGCGTGCGTGAAGGCGTGGGCATCGTCGGGCCGTTGGTCCTGCCTGGTCGGTCGTCCTGCCTGAACTGCGCGGACCTGCACCGCACCGACCACGACCCGGCATGGCCCGTCATCGCGACGCAGCTCGTCGGCAAACCGGCGTCCTCCGACGTGCTGTTCGCGTCGGGCACGGCAGCGCTGGCCGTGGTGCAGGTCCTGGAGTCGTTGATCTACCTCCGCGGCCGCGACCTGGCCCCGCCGCCCGTGCTCAACGCCACCCTCGAACTCGACCTGGTGGCGGGAGTTGCTGAGAGGCGAAGCTGGTATCCGCACCCTGACTGTCAGTGCTCCGCACATAACATGGCCGAGTGACCGAGATTCCGCGCAAGGCCGTGCAGCGCACCGCCAAGCTGGCGAGCCTCCCGCTCGGGGTGGCCGGCCGGGTGGTCGGTGGCTGGGGGAAGCGACTGACCGGACGCGCGGCCGACGAGGTCAACGCCGAGGTGACGGCCAAGACGGCGGAACAGGTCTTCGCGGTGCTCGGCCAGCTCAAGGGCGGCGCGATGAAGTTCGGCCAGGCGCTGAGCGTCTTCGAGGCGGCCGTCCCTGACGAGCTCGCCGCCCCCTACCGCGAGGCCCTCACCAAACTGCAGACCGCGGCCCCGCCGATGCCCGCCCGCACGACCCACCGCGTGCTGGCCGAACAGCTCGGCGCGTCCTGGACGAAGCGCTTCCAGTCGTTCGACGACGAACCGGCCGCGTCGGCGTCCATCGGCCAGGTGCACCGCGCGGTGTGGCACGACGGCCGCGACGTGGCGGTGAAGGTCCAGTACCCCGGCGCCGACGAGGCCCTGCGCGCGGACCTGAAGCAGCTGCTGCGGTTCTCCCGGCTGCTGCAGGCGATCATGCCCGGCACCGACGTGCGACCGCTGCTGGAGGAGCTGCGCGACCGGTACCTGGAGGAGCTCGACTACCGCGACGAGGCCGCCAACCAGCGCACGTTCGCCAAGGCCTTCGAGAACGACCCGCACGTGCTGGTCCCGCGCGTCGTCGCCTCGGCGCCCAAGGTCATGGTCACCGAGTGGACCTCCGGCGTCGGGCTCTCGACGATCATCCGCGAGGGCTCGGTGGAGGAGCGCGACCGGGCCGGCCAGCTCCTGGCCGAGTTCCACTTCTCGGCCCCGTCCCGCTCCGGCCTGCTGCACGCCGACCCGCACCCCGGCAACTTCATGCTGGGCGACGACGGCCGCCTGCGCGTGATCGACTTCGGCGCCGTCGCCCGCCTCCCCGACGGCCTGCCCAAGACCCTCGGCCTGATGACCCGCCTGGCCCTGGACGGCCGGTCCGCGGACCTGGTCGAACTGCTGCGCACCGAGAACTTCATCCGCGAGGGCATGGCCCTGCGCGGTGACGACGTCCTCGGCTACCTGGCGCCGTTCGTCGAGCCGCTGCGCACCGAGTCGTTCCACTTCACCCGCCGCTGGCTGCAGTCCCAGGCCGAACGGGTGGGCGACCTGCGCAGCCCGGACTCGCAAACGGGCCGGTCCCTGAACCTCCCGCCGCAGTACCTGTTGATTCACCGCGTGACATTGGGCGCGACGGGCATTCTCTGCCAGTTGGACGCCCATGTGACCGCACGGGAAATCGTCGCGCGCTGGCAGCCGGGATTCGACGACTAACTCGTCCGAGTGAACATCGGCCGAGTTGTCCACAGGTTGGCCCGCACCCCGATTTTCTGTCGTACCCGCAGGCCACGATGGACCACATGACACCCATCGCGACAACCGCTGACCTGCGCGAATCCGGCCTCTCACCACGCGAGATCCTGCGTCACTGCACCCCGACCGGTCCTTGGCAACGGCTGCTTCCCGGCGTCGTCCTGCAGAAACCGTCGCCGCCCTCCCGCCTCGACCGGCTGCGCGCGGTCCTGTTCTTCGCGGGCCTCGATTCCGTGATCACCGGGGCGGACGCGCTGACCCGGCAAGGCGCCACGGTGCCTCTCCCCCGGCACATTCACGTGCTGGCGGGAAGGAACACCCGAAGAGCTCATCCGGGAATTCTCATCGAACGCACGAACCGTCCACCGGGCGTCGTGCACCGCCACGGCCTGCGCCTGGCGGCCCCGGCCCGAGCCGCACTGGACATGGCTCGGCGAGAGACGAACCCGCGTGCGGTCGTGACGATCCTCGACGCGGTGGTGGACGCGCGGTTGTGCTCGCCCGATGAGCTGCGCGAGGAGCTGGAGCTCGGCAGCCGACGGGGATCAGCGCTGGTCAGGCAGGCCTTACGCCACCTCTACCCGCGCGGGGCGTCGATGCCGATCACGCCCATCTGAACGGGGCCGTGACTCGCCAGACCGCCGAGCGCGGCCGCACGCCCGGCCTCGGCTGAGCAGCTCACCGACCCACGCGTCCTCACCAGACTGACGCGCTGCCACAAGCCAAACCGGAGACACCTCGACCGGAGGGAGACATGCCGCCCCACTGACCCGGTGTGGAATGCGAAGCGCCACAACCCGTGCCAACAAGAGCCACGCGACCTCACCGGGCTGAGGTGAGCGCGAAGCCCGCCGATCGACGAACCGCCGCACCATCAACCCAGCGCGAACCGGCACCGACTCGAACCGGGCCGGGCAGTCCCACCAACCCCCTCGGAACGCGAAACCGGCCACAAGCCGCTCACTCGGCCCGAGTCCAGCGCAGCCCAGCCCGACCGGCACCGGTCAGCGCCAGTACTCGTCCGGCAACTTCCCTTCGATGTCGCGCACGTGCGCCTTGGCGCACACGTGACACAACCACCGGATCGACCCACCGGTCCGCTCAGACGACCAGGCCAGGAACTCCAGGTCGGAAACGGAGGCACGCAGCCGACCACATCTGTGGCACGCCGTCATCGGCGCCGTCCGAGGTGGACGGTGTCGGTCTCCAGCAGGAACACGTCCTCCCTGGCGCCGACGTACTCGGAGTCGGAGGGGTTCAGCAGCCGGCGCAGCGCGTCGCGGTCGGCCGGGTGCAGGTAGGGCCCGGTGATCTCGGCGAGCCAGGTCAGGCGGTCGACCGCCCATTCGCGGACGAGTTGCTTCGAGGGTGCCGGGTGGTCGACGACGAAGCTGAAGGCGCTGATCTCGCCCAGGCCCGCGTCGGCCAGTGCGACGTTCCAGCCGACGGGCAGGCGCACGGAGCCGGTCATGTTCTCGCGCATCGACACGAACCACTCCGCACGGGCCGCGGCCATGCGGTCCTGCAGACCGGGTTCGCCCACGCCGAGGTCCCACGGCAGGAAGCGGGTCTCGAGGCCGCCTTCGGCCAGGGCCAGCCAGCCGCCGGGTGCCAGTGCGGAGACCAGACGGCGCAGGCCGCGCAGCTGGTCGGGGAGGTGGTGAATCACCCGCGAGCCCCAGATGAGCTCGACCGGGCCGGCGAACGACAGCGGATCCTCGGTGGCGAGGTCGGCCAGCACCGGTTTCACCGACACGGCGCCGTCGGCTTCGGCGCGCGCGGCGGTGCACGCTGCGTCGAGCAGTTCGGGAGTGGCGTCGACCAGGACGAGGACGCCGCCGCCGTGTTCGCGCAGCGCCGAGACGAGCGGCACGCTCATGGAGCCCGCGCCGCAGCCGACGTCCATGACGACCGGCGAGTCGGGCAGCAGCCCTACGAGTCTGCGGGCGACGACCGACAGCGCTTCGGCCTGCAGCGAGCCGTAGCGCCTCATCGCGTGAAGCCTTGCGGACCAGTCGATCCCGTCGTGGGTGTGGTGCGGCACAAATGCAAACGGTACGGAGGAACGGCCGAGGCCGCCATCCACCTTCTCGTGGATGACGGCCTCAGCTCGGGACTGTCAGAGGTCGAAGCGAGCCGCTCTGCGACCGGCCCATCGCGACAACCTGCGCCAACGTTGCGCTGACGCGAGGCGGTTCGCCAGGCGTTGCTCTTCAGCGAACCTCTGGGCTTCTTGTATTCGTATTCGCACGAGTTCTTCGTTCAGAGACATGGGTGTCAGGCCCTCGTTCAGGTAGGTGGGGAGCGCGCTGTTGCTGGTCACGGTGTTCACGCCGCCGCCTCCGTCTTGTCGGTGGTGACAACAGCTGCCGCGTCCTTGCGCGGACGGCCACGGGGCCGCTTCCGCGCGATCACGACACCGCGCTCGAAGATCTCTCCACCCCAGACGCCCCACGGCTCGTGACGGGCGAGCGCGCCGGCGAGGCACTCCGCCAGCACCGGGCAGGTTCCGCAGAAGGACTTCGCCTTCTCGAGGTCGGCCGGCGCGTCAGCGAACCAGAGGTCGGGGTTGTGGGTGCGGCAGGGCAGGTCGAGCCCCTCCGCGAGGTCCGGAAGTGTCTCGCCGGTGAGCGGGACAGTCGCGGTCAACATCAGGGTTTTCTCCTTGTGTGGGGTACTGCAAAAACACGAAGGCCGCGGACTCTGTGCGAGTCCGCGGCCTTCGTGAGCCTGGTGGTCCTTCGACCCCCTCTATGGGGTCGGCAGGAGCCTTCTCACTTGATGCGCGGACGGCGCATTCGTGTAGTTGTGAACGTCGATGACCGGCAGCACGATCGGCTGCTCGCTACCCAGTTCGATGCCGCGCAGTGCGGTCCCGCGCAGAGCGGTGCCGCGCTCACGACCCAGCAACGCCACCGGCTTCAGGGCAGACTTCCGCCACATGGCCTGAGCGGCTGCGGACGCGCAGAGGCCCTCGGACACGGGGAGGCCGAGCGCGCGCGAAGTCGTGAAGAGCTTCACAACGGCCACCTCCTCCAAGAGAGCTCTGCTGTAGAGAGCTAGTAGTAGTTCTTCTTCCCCAGACGGGTCCTCCGGACCCGGCATGAGCAGGTTATGACCCCGTCCCACGGGCTCGCAACCTATTTAACGAAACTTGTCCCGATCAGGTGGCGGAGTACCCGACACCGGCCCGGACCAGGCCCAACACGTCGTCGCCGAACTTATCAAGCTTCGAGGCGCCGATGCCCGAGATCGCCACGAGTCCGGCCGAATCCGTGGGTCGCTGCTCCGCGATCGCCATCAGCGTCGCGTCGGTGAAGACGACGTACGCGGGCACCTTCAGCTCCCGCGCCCGCGCCGCACGCCACTGACGGAGCGACTCGAGCAGTTCTTCGTCCACATCGGACGGGCAGGACTTGCAGCGTCCCAGCTTGACGGCCTGCGCCTCGACCAGCGTCGCGGCGCACACCCGGCAGGTCGGCTTCTCCTTCTTCATCAAGGGAGGCCGCTGCGCACCGCCAGATACTCGGGCGGCCGGGTGGTTCTCGGGTACGAGGCTGTAGAGGAACCGGGACCGGCGGCGGTACTTGCGTCCACCGGCGGCGCGCGACAACGCCCACGAGAGCCAGAGGTGTTCACGCGCGCGCGTGACTCCTACATAGAGAAGGCGGCGTTCTTCTTCGATCTTGGCCTCGTCGCCGTCGGCGTACTGGATCGGCATCGTGCCCTCGACCAGCCCGACGAGGAACACGGCATCCCACTCCAGGCCCTTCGACGCGTGCAGCGACGCGAGCGTCACGCCCTCGACGGTCGGCGGGTGCTGCGCCTCGGCCCGCACGTCGAGTTCCGCGCAGAACCGCGGCAGGTCGGCACCGGGCACGGCCGCGACGAACTCCTCGGCGAGCTCGACGAGCGCGAGCAGCGACTCCCAGCGTTCGCGCGCGGAGCCGCCGGTCGGCGGCTCGTCGGTCAGCCCGACGCGCGCCAGCACCGAGCGGACGACCTCGGGCAGGCTGCCGTCGAGATCACCCGCCGCGCGCAACGCGATCATCGCCTGGCGGACCTCGGCGCGCTCGAAGAACCGCTCGCCGCCGCGCACGAGGTACGGGATGCCGTGCGACGCGAGCGCCTGCTCGTACACCTCGGACTGCGCGTTGACGCGGTAGAGGATCGCGATCTCGGAGGCCGCGACCCCCTCGTCGAGCAACGTCTTGATGCGCCGCGCGACCGAGTCGGCCTCGGCCGGCTCGTCGTCGAACTCGTGGAACCGCGGCGGCGGCCCGTCCGGCCGCTGCCCGATCAGCTTGAGCCGCGAACCGGCGGGACGGCCGCGCGCCCACTTGATCACGTCGTTCGCCAGCGCCACGACCTGAGGCGTCGACCGGTAGTCGCGCTCCAGCCGCACGACGACGGCCTCGGGGAACCGCCGCCCGAAGTTGAGCAGCGGCTGCGGCGAGGCACCGGCGAAGGAGTAGATGGTCTGGTTCGCGTCGCCGACCACGGTCAGGTCGTCGCGGTCGCCGAGCCACGCGTCGAGCACGCGCTGCTGCAGCGGCGTCACGTCCTGGTACTCGTCGACGACGAAGCAGCGGTAGCGGTCGCGGAACTCCTGCGCGACCTCCAGGTTGTCCTCGAGCGCGGCGGCGGTGTGCAGCAGCAGGTCGTCGAAGTCGAGCAGCTGCGCCTCGTTCTTGAGCTGCTCGTACATCGCGTAGAGCTTCATGATCTGCTCGGCGGGCGCGGGGATGTCGCGTGCGGCGCGCGAGGCGGCGGCCGGGTACGCGTCCGGTGTCAGCAGCGACGACTTCGCCCACTCGATCTCGCCGGTGAGGTCGCGCAGCGCGTCGGCCTCCGTCGGCAGCCCCAGCCGGGACGCGGCACGGCCCACGACGCGGATCTTCTGGTCGATCAGCTCCCACCGCGGGCCACCGATGACCCGTGGCCAGAAGTAGCGCAGCTGGCGGGACGCGGCAGCGTGGAACGTCACGGCCTGTGCGCCGTGCACGTCCAGAGAACGCAGACGGGTGCGCATCTCCCCCGCGGCACGCTTGGTGAACGTGACGGCGAGAACCTGCGACGGAGCGACGTGGCCGCGTTGGCACAGGTAGGCGATGCGGTGGGTGATCGTGCGGGTCTTGCCGGTGCCGGCGCCGGCGAGCACGCACACCGGGCCGCGCGGCGCTTCCACCGCTGCGCGCTGTTCCGGATCAAGACCCTCCAGCAACGCCTCCATGCCCGGCAGTCTCGCAGATGGCCGATGCAACACGGAGACCAGCGCGCCGTATCCTGTCCATATGGCAGGTAAGCAGGACAAGGCGGCGGCCAAGGAAGCGGCGAAAGCTCGTCGCGCGGCTTCACGCGAACGGCGCAAGCAGATCTTCGAGGCGTTCAAGATGCAACGCCGCGAGGACAAGGCGCTCGTTCCGCTGATGCTGGCGGCGCTGCTCGGCGTCACCGCGATCGCCGTGGTCCTGGGCCTGGTCCTGAACGCGGTCTGGATGTTCGTGCCGCTGGGCGTCGCGATCGGCGCACTGCTGGCCGTGATCATCTTCGGTCGCCGCGTGCAGAGCAACGTCTTCCGCAAGGCCGACGGCCAGCCCGGTGCCGGCGCCTGGGCGCTGGAGAACCTGCGCGGCCGCTGGCGCGTCACGCCCGCCGTCGCGGGCACCACGCAGCTCGACGCCGTGCACCGCGTGCTGGGCCGGCCGGGCGTCGTCCTGGTCGCCGAGGGCGCGCCGCAGCGCGTCAAGCCGCTGCTCGCGCAGGAGAAGAAGCGCATCTCCCGCGTCGTCGGCGATACCCCGATCTACGACTTCATCATCGGCTCCGCCGAGGGCCAGGTCCCGCTGAAGAAGCTGCAGTCCACGCTGATGAAGCTGCCGCGCAACATCACGACCGCCCAGGTCGACGCGCTGGAGACCCGCCTCGCCGCGCTGTCGAGCCGTGGCGCCGCACTGCCCAAGGGCCCGATGCCGCAGGGCGCCAAGATGCGCAACGTCCAGCGCACGCTGCGACGCCGCTGAACCAGTCCTGACCAGCGAAAAGGCCCGTCGCACAGCTCGTGCGGCGGGCCTTTTCGCGTTGCTTGGAGGAGCTAGCGGACCTTGATGACGACGGTGCCCGCCGCCTTGTCGTGCAGGCACCGGCCGTCCGCGTCCCAGACCAGCGCCGGAATCAGCGGGAAGATGAGGATGGTGCGCAGCAGCGCGCGGGGCAGGTGCACGAACGCCTTGCCGTCGATGCGCGCGACCCGCAGCCCGAACAGCGCGTGCCCCGGCGTGAACCCGAAGAACGCCACCGCGACCACGGTGATGACGAACCAGGCCAGCAGGCTCCAGTTGCGCGGCAGTTCCGGCCGGGTGAACAGCCCGGCGACGCCGGCCGCCAGCAGGAAGTCGACGAGGATGGCGAGCGTGCGCCGCCCGATCGAGGCGATGGAGCCCGGCCCCTTCTCCGGGAAGCCGTGGCGCTCACCACGCCAGCGCTGCTGCTTGCCGTCGTTCGACTCGTCACCCGGTTCCAGCACCGAGCGCGGTCCCGACAGCCACGAACCGGTCCACCTGCTCACCCCACCAGAGTAAGCCTGTGAACATCGGGTGAGGATCGGCAGGTCGTCTTGCCCCCTCAGACGGCCCCGTTAACACTGGCGAAACATCAGAGTGACGGACGGGCAACACCGCCGACATACGGTCGCTCGCGATGACCAGCCGTTGTCCATAGTCAAGGAGTCGACGAGGGTGTTCAAAAATTCCGACGAGGTGCTGAAGTTCATCTCCGACGAGGGCGTCAAGTTCGTCGACGTGCGGTTCAGCGACCTGCCCGGCGTGATGCAGCACTTCACTCTGCCCGCCAAGGCGTTCGATGCCGACGCGATCGAAGAGGGTCTCGCCTTCGACGGCTCCTCCGTGCGCGGCTTCCAGTCCATCCACGAGTCGGACATGCTGCTGCTGCCCGACCTGTACACCGCGCGCCTGGACCCGTTCCGCATCGAGAAGACGCTGATCGTCAACTTCTTCGTGCACGACCCGTTCACGCGTGAGGCGTACAGCCGCGACCCGCGCAACATCGCGCGCAAGGCCGAGCAGTACATCACCGACTCGGGCATCGCCGACACCGCGTACTTCGGTGCCGAGGCCGAGTTCTACATCTTCGACTCGATCCGGTTCGACACCACCGCGAACGCGTCCTTCCACGAGATCGACTCGATCTCGGGCTGGTGGAACACCGGCCGCGAGGAAGAGGGCGGCAACCGCGGCTACAAGGTGAAGTACAAGGGCGGCTACTTCCCCGTCACGCCGACCGACCACTACGCGGACCTGCGCGACAAGATGGTCCTGAACCTCGAGTCGAACGGCTTCGCCGTCGAGCGCGCCCACCACGAGGTCGGCACCGCGGGTCAGGCGGAGATCAACTACCGCTTCAACACGCTGCTGCACGCCGCCGACGACCTGATGCTGTTCAAGTACATCATCAAGAACACGGCGTGGCAGGCCGGCAAGACCGTCACGTTCATGCCGAAGCCCCTCTTCGGTGACAACGGCTCGGGCATGCACACCCACCAGTCGCTGTGGAAGGACGGCGCGCCGCTGTTCCACGACGAGAGCGGCTACGCGGGCCTGTCCGACACCGCCCGCCACTACATCGGCGGCATCCTGCACCACGCCCCGTCGCTGCTGGCCTTCACCAACCCGACGGTGAACTCCTACCACCGCCTGGTCCCCGGCTACGAGGCCCCGGTCAGCCTGGTCTACTCCCAGCGCAACCGCTCGGCGTGCGTCCGCATCCCGATCACGGGCAACAACCCGAAGGCCAAGCGCATCGAGTTCCGCTGCCCCGACTCGTCCGGCAACCCGTACCTCGCCTTCTCGGCGATGGTCATGGCGGGCCTCGACGGCGTGAAGAACAAGATCGAGCCGCCGGCCCCGATCGACAAGGACCTCTACGAGCTCCCGCCCGAGGAGGCCCGCGACGTCAAGCAGGTCCCGGCCACGCTCGACGCGGTGCTCGACAACCTGGAGGCCGACCACGAGTTCCTGCTCGAGGGCGGCGTGTTCACGCCGGACGTGATCGACACCTGGATCTCGTTCAAGCGCGAGCAGGAGATCGACCCGCTGCGTCTGCGCCCGAACCCCTACGAGTTCGCGCTCTACTACGACGTGTGATCGACGCTTGACCGCCGAGGGCCGGGTGACCTAGTCGCCCGGCCCTCGGCCTGTCTGGCTTCCGAGCAGCGTCACGCTCGTCGACAGACCCTTCGCGCCAGGGTGAACCCGGACGTTGGTGACCACGACCGCGGCCTCACCGCCGGTCGGCAGCCTGAGCAGGGCTTCACCGCCGTCCAGTTCCTCCGCGGCCGTGCCGGCACCGGACAACTGCCAGATGCCGTCGGTCACCGTCTCGATCAGGTCCACCCGATCCAGCTCAGCCCTGTTCCCGTCCGCGTAGACGAGCAGGGCCGGCCCTGAGTAGCTGAACACGCCAGGTACACGTGTGGCGCGGCCGCGGGGTTCACACGGTCACGTGGTAGAGCTAGCGCCGTGACACAGTGGACAGTGCACGGCACCCGCCGCATCTACGAGTCGGCGTGGCTGAGCGTCGACCTCGACGACGTGGAGATCCCCGACGGCGAACGGTTCGAGCACCACGTCGTCAGGCTTCCCCACCCTTCGACGGGTGTGGTGGTCGTCGACCAGGACCGCGTGCTGCTGATGTGGCGTCACCGCTTCACCACCGGCGCGTGGGGCTGGGAGATCCCGGCCGGTCGTTGCGAGGCGAACGAGACGGTGGAGGCCGCGGCGATCCGCGAGACCGAGGAAGAAACCGGTTACAAGGTGAGCATCGAGCCGCTGGTCACCATCAACCCGTTGACCGGCATCAGTTCTCACACGACGCACATCTTCGTCGGCGCCGACCCGGTCAGGACCGGTGAGCCGGATCCCGCCGAGGCGGCGAAGGTCGAGTGGGTGCCGCTCGACGACATCCCCGGGATCATCCGAAAAGGACTCATCCCGTGCGGGATCACGTTGGCGGCGCTCACGACCTACCTCACGCTGCGGACAGCCGGGAACGAACCTCCATCAGGGCCTCGCCGAGCAGGTTCAGGCCCCGCCACGACGACGGGTCGGTAGCGCACGGGAACCCGTGCCCAGCAGGTAGGAGCGAAGCGCCGGGTCCTGGCCGAACTTCGCCAGGTTGCCGGCCACCACGATCTCCAGGCGCGCGGAAACCCAGGCGGACTCCGAAAACCCCGACACCTGGCGGCCCAGCGCCTTCGCCTCGCCCGGTGAGGCCGCGGCGAGCACGCGGGCGGCGACTGCGTCGTCGTCGAACAGCAAAGCCTTGCGCCACATCATGTAGTGCTCGGCGGAAGCGAACGTCGCGCCGTCCACGACGAACGAGCACGGCCACCACTGCGACAGGCAGCCCCTGCCGATGCTGCCGTCGCGTTCGGGCTGGTGGCCCCAGAAGAAGAGGAACTTCACATGAGCACGGTACGCAGCCAAGGAGCCCGGAGGCCGTGTTCGCCAGGTGGATGAAGGGCGCCTTCCTCCACCTGGTGTGGATGAAGGCGCCCTTCATCCACCTCACTGCCCGGCAAGGCGACTAACGGTCGTCCGGCTCAAGGTTTTCGTCGGGTTCCGGCATCTCCGGCTCGCGCCAAGACTGGGCGCGCGTCGGGCCTCCCGCGCGCAGCTCGTTGGCGAGTTCGCGCTTCAGCTGGTCGTCGCGGGCGGGGCCGTGCTGATCACTTCCGCGTTGAGTCATGCACGAGGCGTACCCATCCGCGGGAACGAAATCACTTCGGGACCGGGATGCCCGTCACGGTGATCGCGGCACCGGTGGGCGCGAACTGACCGGAGATCGAGTTGAACGTCAGGGTGAGCGAGCTCACACCCGCGCCGAGCTTCTGGTCGAGGATCACGATGCCCGACGCGGTGGTGCCCTGGGTGACGAGGCCGTCCCACTTGCTGCTCGACGCCGCGTAGGTGCGCTTCAGGTCGTCCAGGACCGCGATGCCGTCGACGGGGAGGGTCATCCTGGCCTGGGAGGCGTTCGTGGCCGTCACGAAGAGCTTCACGCGGCCGTTCGCGGCTTCCACGCGGGTCACCTCGACGGTGAGCATGCCGCGCTGCTGCTTGAAGGAGCCCGTCGCGACCTTGACCTCGGCGGACGGCTCGGTGGTTTCCAGTGCGCCGTCAGGGGTTTGGGCGCTGTTCGACGTAGTCGTGGCGGACGTGGTGTTGGGCTGTGCGGCGGAGTTGTCACCGCTCAGTGCAAACTGGATCACACCCAGTAACGCGAGCACACCGGCAGCCACGCCCGCAATGGCGATCACGGTCTTCCCTCGGCGCGTGACCCGACGATGCTGCATGACTTCCTCTGTTCGACCCCCGTGACAAAACACAGCTCCCCCTCGAGCGGGGCCTAGTCTCATATCGAACGGGTGAAACGTCAATGCGCTAGGGTCCGCGCGTGTCTCAAGATGTCGCCGAATTCACGGCTCCGCAGCTGCTCACCACCCACATCGTCGGCTCGGCAGCCGAGGCGCTCGAAGCGGTTCAGGCCGCTGACGTGCTCGACCTCGGTGTTCGCGCCTACAACCGCCTCGTTCCCGACGCCGACGACGCCGAGTCGTTGGAGGAGGAGTGGGTGGTCGAGGTCTACACCAGCGCTCCTGCTGTCGACCCCGACGCGGACGAGGACTGAGCAGCCCAGAAGTGGGGGCACCCCGTCCGGAGTGCCCCCAAACCTGAAGAAATACCTGAAGATTTCAGACCGTCAGTACAACTTTTCCGCGCACGTGCCCACCTTCGAGCAGCTTGTGCGCTTTCACCGCCTCCGCCAACGGGAACGTCTGCTGCACCTCGACGCGCAACGAACCGGCGGCCACCAGGTCCACCAGCCACTGCGTCTGCTCGGCGTTCGGCCGCGCCCAGGTGTTGATCACTCCGTGCTCCAGCGCACGCGGCCCGTCCACAATGGACGTCATTCGCGCCCGGTCCCGCACCAGCTGCAACGACTGGTCGAACGCGAGCCCGCCGACGTTGTCGGTGACCACGTCGACCTTGCCGTCCCCGCCGATCAGCTCCGCGACGGTGTCGACCAGCGCGTCGCCGTAGGCCACCGGTTCGGCGCCCAGCGACCGGACGAAGTCGTGGTTGCGCGGCGACGCCGTCCCGAGCACCCGTGCGGCACCCAGCTCACGCGCGATCTGCACCTGGAGGTGGCCGACCCCGCCCGCGGCCGCGTGCACCAGCACGACGTCACCCGGTCCGGTGCCCACGGCCTTCAGCGACTGCAACGCGGTCAGCCCGGCCAGCGGCAGTGCGGCGGCTGTCACGAAGTCCACGGTGGACGGTTTGCGGGCGATCATCCGGTCCGGCAGCGCGACCAGCTCTGCGCAGGTGCCGAACTGGACGTGGTCCTTGCGCGCGTAGGCGAGCACCTCGTCGCCCGGCTTCCAGTCCTGCACGCCGATGCCGACCGCGCGCACGACGCCCGCGACGTCCCAGCCGGGGATCAACGGCAGGTGGTGCGGCAGCAGACCCTGCAGGTACCCGGCTCTGATCTTGAAGTCCACCGGGTTCACGCCGGCCGCCCGCACCTCCACCAGGACCTGGTCAGGCCCCAGCAGCGGATCGGGCAGCTCCTGCCACGACATGACGTCGGCGTCGCCGAACTGGGTAAACGCGATCGCTTTCACAGTTCCTCACCGTAGAAGACTCGTTCGGCCACTGCACGTGCACGGCGGGTCGTGCGGCGATATTCCTCCAGGAACACTCCAGGATCACCACCGGGCGGATACCCCATCACGGAAGCGACCGCCACGAGGTCGCGCCCGGACGTCGGCAGCTGGTCGGAGGCCTTGCCCCGCACCAACGTCACGGCGTTGCGGGCGCGTGTCGCGAGGTTCCACGCGGCGGTCAGCGCGTTGGCGTCCTCCTCGGCCAGCAGTCCCGCGGAGACCGCAGCGGACATCGCGGCCATTGTGGACGGTGTGCGCAACCCGGGCACCGCGCCGGAGTGCTGCAGCTGCAACAACTGCACGGTCCACTCGACGTCCGCGAGCCCACCGCGGCCGAGCTTGGTGTGCGTGCTCGGGTCGGCACCGCGCGGCAAGCGTTCCGCGTCGACGCGCGCCTTGATCCGCCTGATCTCCCGCACGGACGCCGCGTCGAGCCCGTCGGCCGGATACCGCAGCGGCTCGATCAGCGCCTCGAACTCGGCCCCCAGCGCCGCATCGCCCGCGATGAACCGGGCCCGCAGCAGCGCCTGCTTCTCCCAGATCTCCGCCCACTGCCGGTAGTACGCGCGGTAGGAGTCCAAGGTCCGCGCCAGCGGCCCCTGCCTGCCCTCCGGTCGCAGGTCCGCGTCGACCTGCAGCGGCGGGTCCTGCGACGGCGCGCCGAGCAGCCGCCGGATGTTCTCGACGACACCGCTCGCCCACTTCGCCGCCTCGGCGTCGGACACGCCGTCGAACGGCCGGCAGACGAACATCACGTCCGCGTCCGATCCGTAGCCGAGTTCGTGGCCGCCGAGCCGGCCCATACCGATCACGGCCAGCGCGGCGACGGGCTGCCCGGCCGCGCGCAGGGCCGCGTCGAGCGCGCTCTGCAGCACCGCGGCCCACACCTCGGACAGCGACACGCAGACCGTGTCCACCGACATGAACCCCAACAGGTCCGCGGCGGCGACGCGCAGCATCTCGTGACGCCGCAACGACCGCGCGGCCGCGACGGCGCGCGGCAGGTCGTCGTAGCGGGAAACCGCGCTGCGCAACGGGTTCCCGATCGCGTGCGGATCGCGGCCGACCAGCGCGTCGGTGTCCGCGAGCAGGCGCAACACCTCCGGCGCCCGCACCAGCAGGTCGGGCACGAAACGCGACGTGCCCAGCAGCACCGCGAGCCGTTCGACGACCGCGCCCTCGTCCCGCAGCAGCCGCAGGTACCAGGGCGTTTCCGCGAGCGCCTCGGACACCTTCCGGTAGGCGAGCAGCCCGCCGTCCGGATCCGGTGTGCCGGCGAACAGGTCGAGCAGCACCGGCAGCAAAGCACCCTGGATGCGAGCCCGCCGCGAAACGCCGTGCGTCAACGCCTGGATGTGCCGCAACGCCCCGTCAGGCGACGTGTAGCCCAACGCCGCCAACCGGGCCACGGCCTCCTTGGTGGTCAGCCGCAGCGCCTCGGTCGGCACGCCCGCCACGGACTGCAGCAGCGGTCGGTAGAACAGCTTCTCGTGCAGCCGCCGGACCTGGTTGGCGTGCCGGCGGAACTCCGCGAGCAGCACCTGCCCCTCCGACTTCCGGCCGTCCGCGTGCAGCCCGATCGAACGCGCGAGCCAGCGCAGCGCCGTGACGTCGTCGTCCGCCGGGAAGAGATGCGTGCGCAGTAAACGCTGCAGCTGCAGCCGGTGCTCCAACGTGCGCAGGAACCGGTACGAGCGCCCGAAGTCCGCCGCGTCGTTGCGTCCGATGTACCCGCCCTTGCCCAGTGCGGCCAACGCGGCGGTCGTCGCCTGAATCCGCAGGTCCTCGTCGGACCTGCCGTGCACGAGCTGCAGCAGCTGCACCGCGAACTCCACGTCGCGCAGACCCCCGCGGCCCAGCTTCAGCTCGCGGTCGGCGAGCCCGGACGGCACGTGGTCCTCGACGCGGCGGCGCATCGCCTGCACGTCCTCGACGAAGTTCTCGCGCTCGGCCGCCGTCCACACGTACGGCCGCACCACGTCCAGGTACGCCTGGCCGAGCTCGGCGTCGCCCGCGACCGGCCGCGCCTTCAGCAGCGCCTGGAACTCCCAGGTCCGCGCCCACTTCTGGTAGTAGGAGGCGTGCCCGTCGAGCGTGCGGACCAGCGCGCCCGCCTTGCCCTCCGGCCGCAACGCCGCGTCGACCTCGAAGCACGACCGGCCCGCGATCTGCATCATCGTGCTGGCCAGCCGCGTCGCCGCACCGAGATCACCTTCGGCGACGAACACGACGTCGACGTCGCTCACGTAGTTCAGTTCGTTCGCGCCGCACTTGCCCATCGCGATCACCGCGAGCCGGCACCGGTCCGCGCCGTTGACGCGTTCGGCGGCGAGCCGCAACGACGCCCGCAACGCGGACACCGCGAGGTCGGACAGCTGCGCCGCCACCGTGTCGTACGGGATGTACGGCAGCGTCGGCTCGACGACGTGCGCCAGGTCGTTGGCCGCCACGAGCAGCAGCTTCGCGCGGTACTCGGTGCGGAGCACGGCACCGTCCGGCAGGTCCAGCGACACGTCGACCTCGTCGGTCAGCGATCGCCACCGCTCGGGGTTCGCGACGAGGAAGTCCGACAGCGCGGTCGACGACCCGAGAACGGCGAGCAGCCGGCCGCGGAGCACGACGTCCTTGTGCAGCGCGGCCGAGAGCTCAGCCCAGTCGGCGACGCCGTGCAGGCGCTCCAGCCCGCGCAACGCGAGGTCGGGATCGGGAGAGCGGGACAGGGCGGCCAGGACCGGCTCGGCGCCGTCGGCCGGGCGACGGTCAGCCCACAGATCGAGGCCGCGCAGCACTTCTTCGCTGCGCGGCTCGGTGAGTCCGAATCTGGCTGGTGAGGCGGCGCGGGCTGATTCGCTCATCACGCACCAACCTAGTGGCAACCGGTGCTAAACGATGATCAGGAACAGCCCGTAGCCGACGGCCGCCACGCACCCGGCGAAGCTCGCCACCGCGGCGGTCTTGGAGTTGTTCGACAACGCCCTGATGCCGAGCACGAACAGCGTGACCACCAGGAGCGTGACCAGCAGCGTTGCCCCGAAAACGGTCAGCAGTGCGGTGAAGTCGATTTTCACGCCGCCACCTTGTGCAGCTCCGCCTGCGCGGCGACCTCGTCGACGATGTGCTCCGGCTTGACCGGTTCGCGTCGCGACAGCACCCAGATGCCGACCGCGATCGCACCGCCGATGACGGCGACGCCGATGACGCCGGCCGTGCCGCTGGACGCCCACTTGCCCGCGATGGCACCGACGATCCCCGCGGCGGGCAGGGTGACCAGCCAGCCGGCGGCCATCTTGCCCATGGTTCCCCACCTCACGCCGTGGCGGTCACGACCGAGGCCGGAGCCCATGATGCCGCCGGACGCGACGTGCGTGGTGGACAGCGCGAACCCGAGGTGCGACGACGCGAGGATCGCCGCGGCCGTCGAGGTCTGCGCCGCGAAGCCCTGCGCGGGCTCGATGGTCGTGAGGCCGCGGCCGAGCGTGTGGGTGATGCGCCAGCCGCCGAGGTACGTGCCGAGCGCGATCGCCGCACCGGCGCTGATGATCACCCAGGTGGGCGGCGCCGAACCGGGCGCGAGCGAGCCGGACGTGATCAGCGCGAGCGTGATGATGCCCATGGTCTTCTGCGCGTCGTTGGTGCCGTGCGCGAGCGAGACCAGCGAGGCGGACGCGACCTGGCCGATCTTGAACCCGGTGTGCGACACGCGCGGGTCCGTGGCCTTCTTGAGCCGGTAGACCACGACCGTGGCGAGGGCCGCGACGACACCGGCGACCAGCGGCGCCACCACCGCGGGCACGATCACCTTGTCGAGGACCTTGGTGAAGTGGATGGCGTCCACACCGGACGCGACCCACGCGGCGCCGATCAGGCCGCCGAACAGCGCGTGCGACGAGCTCGACGGCAACCCGGCGTACCAGGTGACCAGGTTCCACATGATCGCGCCGACCAGCCCGCCGAAGATGATCGCGGGCGTGATCTTGGCGTCGTCGACGATGCCGCCGGAGATGGTCTTGGCCACCTCCACGGACAGGAAGGCACCGACGAGGTTGAGAACCGCGGACAGCGCGACAGCCGTCTTGGGCTTGAGCGCACCGGTCGCGATGGAGGTGGCCATGGCGTTGGCCGTGTCGTGGAACCCGTTGGTGAAGTCGAAGATGAGAGCAGTGACGACAACGATGATCACTACAAGAGCGGGATCCACACTGATCCTCCGGCTGGATCGAACAAGGTGCTCGATGATGACGGTACCGGGTACTCAGGATGCCCTATAACCTACGAAAGTAACGTCACACCAACGGAAGTTGTGTGCCCGGCCACCCCGCGGGCGGCAGTTCTCCCCGCACCAGCTTGGCGAATCTGCCCACGAACGGCTGCCACACCTCCTCGAAGTCGCGGTGCGCTTCTTCGAGGAAGTCCTGGTCGAAGTGGTGGGGCCGCGCGCAGGCCGCGGAGTCGGGATCCTTGGCGGCCCAGTTCAGGACGATCTCCGGGGTCGTCTCGATGTGGAACTGCAGGCCGTAAGCGCTTGCGCCGACCCGGAACGCCTGGTTGGGGTACTTCGGCGACGCCGCCAGGTGCTCCGCGCCGGGAGGCAGCACGTGCACCTCGTCGAGGTGGAACTGCAGCACGTCCGGGGTGAACGGCAGATCCGCGAACAGCGGGTCGTTGCCGGCGACGTCCCGCTTCGCCACCAGCAACACCCCGACCTCAGGCCCCTGCGGACCCCTGCGCACCTGTCCCCCGGTGGCCGCGGCCAGCAGCTGCGCGCCGAGGCAGATCGCGAGCACCGGCACCCGCTGCGCGACCGCGCTCGACAGCAGCCTCCTGACGTCGGCCAGCCACGGGTGTTCGACGTCGTCCAGCGCGCCCATCTCGCCACCGAGGCAGATCACGCCCTGGTAGCCGTCCAAATCGGCCGGTGCGGGCTCGTCCCGCAACGACACCAGGTGCAGCTCGACGCCGTCGGCCTCCAGCCAGTCACCCAGCTTCGCCAGCGGGTCTGACTGCGAGGGCTGCAGAACGAGCAAACGCGGTGCGGTCACGTACCTGAGCCTATGTCGGCTTCACTCAACAATGACACGCGACCTTAGAAACATCCGCTTGGTTCCGCTCGACCGGATAGCCCGCTTCCCGCCACGCCGTGATACCTCCGGCCAGCCGCTTCACCCGGAAGCCGCGTTGCGCGAGGGCGAGAGCACCCTTGGTGGCGGCGTTGCACTGGAAGCTCTCGCAGTAGCAGATGTAGACCAGGTCCGGGTCCAGGTCGAGCTGTTCGGGCAGGTCGCGGTAGGGCAGGTTGACGGCGCCGGGGATGCGTTCCCGCGCGAACGCCTCGGGGCTTCTCGTCTCCACGAGGACGTACCCGCTCGTGTTGCCCGCCTGCAGATCGCGGTGGACGTCGTCGGGGTCGGCTTCGAAGGCGAGCTCGGCGGCGAAGAAGGCCGCCGCGGTCTTCGGGTCGGCGGCGGGGAAGCGCAACGCGTTGGTCATGCCGTTGATCCTGCTTGCCCGGACGGGCTGTTCGGCATGCAGAAGTCCAGGCGTTCGCGGCTGTTTGCTTATGATTTCCAGGTGGAACTCGACGCGGTGGACTGGAAGATCCTGTCGCTGTTGCAGGTGGACGGCCGGATGTCGTTCACCGCGCTGGGCCGCGAGGTGTCGCTGTCCGCGCCGGCCGTGACCGAACGGGTGCGGCGCCTGGAGTCGCTGGGCGTGATCACCGGCTTCGTCGCGGTGGTCTCCCCGGCACGCCTGGGCCTGCCGATCGAGTCGATCGTGCGCGTGCGGGTGCGGTCCCTGGACACGCCCCGGTTCCGGACTCAGGTGCTGGTGCTGCCGCAGGTCCTCGACGCAGACCACGTGACCGGCGACGACTGCTGGCTGCTGCGTGTCGTGTGCCGGTCGATGGTGGAGCTCGAGGAGCTCGTCGAGGTGATGCAGCGGTACGGCGACACCACCACTTCACTGGTGTTCTCGTCGCACGTGCGCAACCGGCCGCTCACGCCCGCGCTGTTCGACTAGGACCAGCGGTACTCCACCCAGTCCGAGACGTGCCGGAACCCGATCCCCCGGTAGACCGAGTTCGCGGTCGGGTTGGCGAAGTCGGCGGTCAACACGACGTGGTCGGCACCGGCCGCGTACGCCCACTGGCTGACCGCGGCCGTGACGGCGGCGGCATAGCCCCGTCGGCGGTGCTCGGGCGGGGTGTAGACCGGGCCGACCCGTGACACCCCGGCGATCGGGTCGGTGCCGGCCGCCCACGACACCGGTACACCGTCGACCTCCCAGATCAGGTGGCCCGCGGGCATGGTGCGGCTGCCGCGCATCGCGTCGCGGGCGTCGTCGCGGCTCAGTCCGTCCAGCTCGGCGACGAAGTCGGTCCACCACTCGGTGATGAGGTCGTCGTCCGGTTCCGCGGCCAGGCGGGATCTGCCCGGCACGTCGGGGATCGTCAGCTCGTCCAGGTGGTAGAGCTTCAGCCGGAAGGTCTCGTGGCCGCCGGTGCGCCAGAGGGTGCGGAAGGCTTCGACTCGGTCCAGCGGGCCGGTGACGGCGTCGACGTCCTGGCCGCGCAACGCCTCGGCCACCAACGGGGCGGCCGCGGGTGGCATGGCGGCCACGTGGAGCGGGCGGTCCTGCATGCGAGTCGCCACGCCGACGAGCGTTCCGTTGTCGTACAACGTGATCAGCGCCGCCGGTACGCGAAGGCCGCGCAGGGCCGAGTCCACTGTGGTCAAGTGGACGCTGTGGTTGACGGGGTCGGCGTCGAGGAAGCCGCCCGCCACCGCGAGGAAGTCGTCGATGTCGTCGTGGGTCAGTGCTTCCACCAGAACTCCGCCCAGTCGTCGAGTGCTCGGTAGCCGATTCGTCGGTAGATCGAGTTCGAGGTCGGGTTGGTCAGGTCCGCGAAGAGGATGACGTCGGTGGCGCCCCGGTCGAGTGCCCACTGGCTGACCATCGCGGTGACGGCGGCACCGTAGCCGTGCTTGCGGTGCTCGGGCGGGGTGTAGACCGGGCCGACTCGGGTCATGCCGAACTGCGGAAGGCTCGCCACGGCCCAGGCGACGGGGGCGCCGTCGACCTCCCAGAGGGCGTGGCCGTTGCCGAGGCGCAGCGACCCGCGCATGGCTTCGGTCGTTCCGTCGTTCGGGGCCTCGGGCACGGCTTCCGCGAGGAACGCCCGGCGCCAGGCACCGAGCAGTTCGACGTCCTCCTCGGTCGCCATCCGCCCGGAGCCGGCCGCGGTCGGAGGGGCCAGCGTGCCGAGGCGGTACTGGCGGGTGGTCAGCGACTCGGCGAAGCCGGCGCCCATGGCTGTGGCGAGAGCCTCAGCTCTTTCTCGCGGGCCTGTCACGCCCTGGGCGTCCGGATCGACCTCGCGGGCGATCTGCGCGGCCAGTTCCGCCGCTTCAGGCGGCAGGTCCGCGGCCTGGAACAGCCACGGCGGTGTGCGGATCAAGGAGCCGATCACCTCACCGCGGTCGTGGAAGGTGATCAGGGTCGGGGGATGGTCGCTGCCCGGCAGGCGGCGGAGGCGGTCCAGTGAGGTGAGCGCCACCGTGTTCCGCACCGGATCGGCGGTCAGCCGATCGAGGATGGCGGCGTCGAACGACTCCAGAGTTGTGTGCACGACCGCGTCCATGGGTCCATCAGACCAGGCCGGGCAAGCGAAAATCGGCACGCAGAAGACCCCTGCGGGGAGCACTCGAGGTGCTCGACCCGCAGGGGTCTTCTGAACGATTGTCCGGCGGCGACCTACTCTCCCACACCGTAACCAGTGCAGTACCATCGGCGCAGAAGGGCTTAACTACCGGGTTCGGAATGGGACCGGGTGTTTCCC